>NZ_ANKP01000103.1:0-28958 GCF_000319775.1 Cupriavidus sp. HMR-1 | reverse complement strand
GCCGCCCGCGGCGCCGGGTGGCGCACCCACCGCGCCCGCCGCGCCAGCCAGCGAGGGGGGCGCATCATGAACCGCGCACTGCTGATTGCCCTGAGCCTCGCGGGCCTGCTGATCGCCGGCTGCGGCGAGAAGGCGCAGACATCGACCGCTTCGTTCAAGAAATCGGATACGCCGGCCTGGCAGGGCGCCCCCGGCGATCCGTTCGTCGCCAAGGGATGGACGCCGGGCGACAGGGATAGCTGGGTGCGCCAGATCCATGAGCGCAACCAGTACCAGAACGAGTACAACAAGACGCCGTGAGCGCCGGCAAGGAGGGCTTATGACGCGGCTTTCACGTACAGGACGGTGGCTAGCCGGCGCGCTGATGACGCTGGCGATGGCCGGCGCGTTCGCGCAGGCGCCAGCATCGGCACCGCAGGCGCAACAGGCCGCCACGCAGGCCGCCACGCAGTCCGATAACGCGAACAACCCGGCCACGCACCCTGCGCAGCCGCTCGCGGGCATTGCGAGCGAGAACATCTTCAATGTGCCGCGCCGCGACATGGCCGCCGAGGCGCGCGCGCAGCAGGAACGTTCGCAGACGCAGCCGGGCAACAATGCGCCGGTCTGGCGCGAGGTGAACTCCGACCAGCCGAACTACAGCAGCCTGCCTGCCAAGGAGGCCGGTGTGCTGATCCAGCGCACGGGCCAGAAGTGGCGCCTGTTCCGCAATGGCGTGATCACGGTGTGGGGTGGCTGGCTGGTGGTGGTCGTGCCGCTGGCGATCCTGGCGTTCTTCGCCTGGCGAGGCACGATTCCGCTCAAGACCCCGCGCACGGGCCGTTTGATCGAACGCTTCACGCCGCTGGAACGCATCGTGCACTGGACCATGGCGATCTCGTTCTCGATCCTGGCGATCTCGGGCCTCGTGATCCTGTTTGGCAAGCACGTCCTGCTGCCGATCTTCGGCCATACGCTGTTCGGATGGCTCACGTACATCCTCAAGAACCTGCATAACCTGAGCGGGCCGGTGTTCACGGTCGCGATCGTCGTTGCCTTCGTGCTCTTCGTGCGCGACAACCTGCCCAGCCGCGACGACCTGACGTGGATCGCGCGGGCAGGGGGGCTGCTCACGGGCAGCCACGTGCCGAGTCACCGTTTCAACGCCGGCGAAAAGCTCTGGTTCTGGATCGGACTGGTCTGTTTCGGACTGATCCTGTCTGCGTCGGGCTGGGTGCTCGACATGATCGTGCCGGGCCTGGAGTACTACCGCGCCACGATGCAGATCGCCAACGTCATCCACGCGATCGCCGCGGTGCTGATGATCGCGCTGGCCTGCGGCCATATCTACATGGGCACGATCGGCATGGAAGGCGCCTACCGCGCCATGCGCGATGGCTACGTGGACGAGGCCTGGGCCCAGGAGCACCATGAGCACTGGTACGACGATATCAAGGCCGGCAAGATCCCCGCGCAGCGTTCCACACCGCCGGAGGACGCGGGCCGTAGCCGCCAGCGTCCGGGGCAGGCTTGATCATGCGCATTGGCACGGGGTTGTAGTTTGAGGCACTCGCGTGTGCGGGTCGGGCGTACAATCGCCGGGCTCTTAACCGCAAGAGGAGGCTCGGCATGAAACGTGTACTTTTTGGTTTGACGATGGGCGCTGCCGCACTGGCTGTGGCGGGTTGCTCGAGCTGGGGCTGGGGTTCGTCCAGCAGCAGTAGCAGCAGTGGCGCGGCGGCAACCAGCGCGTCCATGAAAGCCGCCGCGGCGCTGAGCCCCAAGAGCGGCACGAATACCGCGGGACGCGTCACGTTCGACCAGCAGGCCGGCGGTGGCGTGATGGTGGTGGTATCGGTGACCGGTCTGCCGCCAGGCACGACGCATGGCTTCCATATCCACGAGAAGGGTGACTGCTCCGCGCCCGACGCGATGAGCGCGGGTGGGCACTTCAACCCGGCGGGCAAGCCGCACGGCCAGATGACGATGCCCGATCATCATGCTGGCGACATGAACAACCTCGTGGCGGACTCCAGCGGCAACGCGCGCGTCCAGTTCATCATGCCGGACGTGACCGTGGCGCCTGGCCCGAACAGCGTGGTTGGCCGCGCCGTCGTTGTCCACAAGGATGCCGACGACTATCGCACCCAGCCCACCGGCAACTCGGGCGGCCGCATCGCCTGCGGTGTGATCGCCGCCTCCTGATCCCTCCAGATAGCTTCCGCTGTAGCTGGCCCGACCTTCGGAAGGGCCAGCCCGCCTCCCACATGTCCCTGCGCCCCGAACTGACCCATGCCAGCGTACCCCTGATCGAAGAGGTGGCTGTCCTCGACGAGCAAGGCAGGGAACGTCCGGCCTGGCTGCCAGGCGAGCGTCCGTTGACGGTCTATCTGGACAAGCGCGAGCTGGTCACGCTGATGACGCTGGGCGGCGCGCCGGAGCATCTCGTTCTGGGTTATCTGCGTAATCAGCGACTGATTGAGTCAATCGAGCAGATTGCTTCGGTCCAGGTGGACTGGGAAACCGAGTCGGTGGCCGTGACCACCCGTTCGGGGGTCGATCGCATCGAGGAGCGCACCGCGCGCCGCGTGGTGACCACGGGCTGCGGGCAGGGCACGGTGTTCGGCTCGCTGATGGACGAGGTCGACACCATCGCGCTCCCCCCGGACGCCCGGCTCGACCAGGAAACGCTGTACGCGATCGTCGATACCATCCGGCTTCAGCAATCGGTCTACAAGCAGGCCGGCTCGGTTCACGGCTGCGCCTTGTTCCGGGGCAGCGAGTTGCTGACCTTCGTCGAGGACGTGGGCCGCCACAACGCGGTGGATGCCATCGCCGGGTGGATGTGGCTCGAGGACATGAGCGGCGCCGACAAGATTTTCTACACCACGGGCCGACTGACGTCGGAAATGGTCATCAAGGGCGCCCAGATGGGCATTCCGTTCCTGTTATCGCGTTCGGGTGTGACGCAAATGGGTTACCAGATGGCCAAGCGTGTCGGAATGACGCTATTCGCACGCTGCACCGGCAAGCATTTCCTGCTCTACACCGGGCGGGAGCGGTTCCGCCACACACCGGCCGAGACGCTGGCGCCTGCGGTCTAGGAATTCCGCTGCGCGGCACCAGATCGCAACAGAAGCCGGAACAAGAGCGCCAGAAGCGATTGGTTGTACAATGCGCCCCAATCCAGCGGCAGCCCGCCGCCCGACTTATCCGCCCACGCCTTTATGAGCATCAAATCCGACAAGTGGATCCGCCGCATGGCGGAGCAGCACGGCATGATCGAACCGTTCGAGCCCGGCCAGGTACGGGAGTCGGACGGCCGCAAGATCGTGTCCTACGGCACGTCGAGCTACGGCTACGACATCCGCTGCGCCGACGAATTCAAGATCTTCACGAACATCAACAGCACGATCGTCGATCCGAAGAATTTCGACGAGAAGTCGTTCGTGGACTTCAAGGGCGATGTCTGCATCATCCCGCCGAACTCGTTCGCGCTGGCCCGCACGATGGAATACTTCCGGATTCCGCGCAGCGTTCTGACGATCTGCCTGGGCAAGAGCACCTATGCCCGCTGCGGCATCATCGTCAACGTGACACCGTTCGAACCCGAGTGGGAAGGCTATGTGACGCTTGAGTTCTCCAACACCACGCCGCTGCCCGCCAAGATCTATGCCGGCGAAGGTTGTGCGCAGGTGCTGTTCTTCGAGAGCGACGAAATCTGCGAGACCTCGTACGCCGACCGTGGTGGCAAGTACCAGGGCCAGCAGGGTGTCACACTGCCGAAGACCTGATCGCATTACAATGCCGGCGTCCGTCGCCGGGGGCGCCGCCGGCCATGAACCGGTCAGGCGCCAGACCTGACGAAAGAGCCACATGCCGCCGTTTGCGGGGAAATCCCCGCCGGCCATGTGGCTCAAGTTCTTTCCAAGCACGCTCATCAAGGATGCCCGATGAAATTCCGCTTCCCCGTCATCATCATCGATGAAGACTTCCGCTCCGAGAACATCTCCGGCTCGGGCATTCGCGCGTTGGCCGAGGCCATCGAGAATGAAGGCATGGAAGTGATGGGTCTGACCAGCTATGGCGACTTGACGTCGTTCGCCCAGCAGTCCAGCCGGGCATCCACGTTCATCGTGTCGATCGACGACGACGAGTTCGTGCGCGCCGACGATCAGCCCGAAGCGGCCGCCATCGAGAAGCTGCGCGCGTTCGTGACCGAAGTGCGTCGTCGCAACACGGATCTGCCGATCTTCCTGTATGGCGAGACGCGCACGTCACGCCATATTCCGAATGACATCCTGCGCGAGCTGCACGGCTTCATCCACATGTTCGAGGACACCCCCGAATTCGTGGCGCGCCACATCATCCGCGAAGCCAAGGTCTACCTGGATTCGCTGGCCCCGCCGTTCTTCAAGGCGCTGATCGACTACGCGCAGGACAGCTCGTACTCGTGGCACTGCCCGGGGCACTCGGGCGGCGTGGCGTTCCTGAAGAGCCCGGTGGGCCAGGTGTTCCACCAGTTCTTCGGCGAGAACATGCTGCGCGCCGACGTCTGCAACGCGGTCGAGGAACTTGGCCAGCTGCTGGACCACACTGGCCCGGTGGCGGCGTCGGAGCGCAACGCCGCGCGCATCTTCAATTCCGACCACATGTTCTTCGTGACCAACGGCACGTCGACGTCGAACAAGATGGTCTGGCACGCCAACGTGGCGCCGGGCGACATCGTGGTGGTGGACCGTAACTGCCACAAGTCGATCCTGCACGCGATCATGATGACGGGCGCAATTCCGGTGTTCCTGATGCCGACGCGCAACCACTACGGCATCATCGGCCCGATTCCGAAGAGCGAGTTCGACCCGGAGACGATCCGCAGGAAGATCGAGAACCATCCGTTCGCGAGCAAGGCGAAGAACCAGAAGCCGCGCATCCTGACGATCACGCAGGGTACGTACGACGGCGTGCTGTACAACGCCGAGCAGATCAAGGAAATGCTGACGTCGGAAATCGACACGCTGCATTTCGACGAGGCTTGGCTGCCGCACGCGGCGTTCCACGATTTCTATCGCGACATGCACGCGATCGGCCGTGACCGTCCGCGCAGCAAGGATGCGCTGGTGTTCGCCACGCAGTCCACGCACAAGCTGCTGGCTGGCCTGTCGCAGGCCTCGCAGATCCTCGTGCAGGATTCGGAAACGCGCAAGCTGGATCGCTACCGCTTCAACGAGGCGTATCTGATGCACACCTCGACGAGCCCGCAGTACTCGATCATTGCCTCGTGCGACGTGGCCGCAGCGATGATGGAAGCGCCGGGCGGCACCGCGCTGGTCGAGGAAAGCATCCAGGAAGCGCTGGACTTCCGCCGTGCCGTGCGCAAGGTGGAAGCCGACTACGACGTCGCCAACAATGGCGACTGGTGGTTCAAGGTGTGGGGCCCGGACGCGCTGGCCGAAGATGGCATTCCTGACCGCGAAGAGTGGATGCTCAAGGCCAACGAGCGCTGGCATGGCTTCGGCGATCTGGCCGATGGTTTCAACCTGCTGGATCCGATCAAGGCCACGATCATCACCCCGGGCCTCGACGTGGACGGCGAGTTCAGCGAGCGCGGCATCCCGGCGGCAATCGTTACGAAGTACCTGGCCGAGCACGGCATCATCATCGAGAAGACGGGTCTGTACTCGTTCTTCATCATGTTCACGATCGGCATCACCAAGGGCCGCTGGAACTCACTGGTGACCGAGCTGCAGCAGTTCAAGGACGACTACGACCAGAACCAGCCGCTGTGGCGCGTGCTGCCCGAGTTCGTGGGCAAGCACCCGCAGTACGAGCGACTGGGCCTGCGCGACCTGTGCGACGCGATCCACAGCGTCTACAAGGCCAACGATGTGGCGCGCGTGACCACCGAGATGTACCTGTCGGACATGGAACCGGCGATGAAGCCGTCGGATGCCTGGGCGATGATGGCGCACCGCGAAATCGAGCGTGTGCCCGTCGACGAACTGGAGGGCCGCGTGACTGCGATCCTGCTGACGCCGTACCCGCCGGGCATTCCGCTGCTGATCCCGGGCGAGCGCTTCAACCGCACGATCGTGAAGTACCTGAAGTTTGCACGCGAGTTCAACAAGCTCTTCCCGGGCTTCGAGACCGACATCCACGGCCTGGTCGAAGACGAGGTCGATGGCCAGAAGGCGTACTTCGTGGATTGCGTGAAGCAGTAAGGCTTCACAGCAAGGCTTCATTCGATCCAAACAAAAACCCCCGTGCCGCGAGGCCGGGGTTTTTTTGTGTCCTGCGTGATCTGTGGGGATAGGGTCAGCGCATCACCCTCCAGCCCCACTTCAATCCAGTTACTTGCTCTTCTCGAACTGGAACGAAGGCGCCACCGGTTCACTCGAGTCGCCGCCGCTCGGCAACTCCAGCGTGCCGGGCGAGGACGCCCCCCCGGGCTTGCCGTCGTCCTGTCCGCCAAGCGGGATACTGACCTCGGCGGAATTACTGTGCTTGAGCGATCCCTTGTCGAGCAGGCCAGTCACCATGCCCGGCCAGAACATCACCAGCAGCACCATGACGAGCTGCAGGCCCACCCACGGCAGGGCGCCCCAGTAGATGTCCGAGCTCTTGACTTCCTTCGGGGCGATGCCGCGCAGGTAGAACAGCGCGAAGCCGAACGGCGGGTGCATGAACGATGTCTGCATGTTCACGCACAGCATCACGCCGAACCAGACCAGCGCGGCCGTGGCGGCGGCTTCGGGGTTGCCGCCCATCGAATCGGCTACCACCGGGGCCAGCACCTTGACCGCAACCGGCGCCAGCATCGGCACGACGATGAACGCGATCTCGAAGAAGTCGAGGAAGAACGCCAGGAAGAAGATGAACAGGTTCACCACGATCAGGAAGCCGATCCAGCCACCCGGTAGCGAGGTGAACAGGTGCTCCACCCATGCGCCGCCGTCCACGCCCTGGAACACCACCGAGAAGCAGGTGGAGCCGATCAGGATGAACACGACCATGGCGGTGATGCGCGCGGTGGACTGGTAGGCATCCACGATCAGCAGCCGCAGGTCGGTCAGCTGGCCGGCGCGGATCAGGAGCCACAACACCACAAGGTAGGCAATCGCCAGCGGGATGCGGAACGCATGGGAGCCGAACGCGAAGACGCCCACCGCAGCGGCCACCAGCGTTGCCAAGAGGCCCAGTCGATAGATGTTGCGGTCGATCTTGTTGAAGCCCTTGTCGCGGATCACGGCTAGCACCAGGGCGCCAACCGCACCCATCGCTCCGGACTCGGTCGGCGTGGCGATGCCGAGCATGATCGTGCCGAGCACCAGGAAGATCAGCACGGCGCAGGGGATGATGCCGCGCAGGCAGGTGCGCCACAGCGCCCAGCCGCGCAGCGTGCGCGCTTCTTCCGGTACCGGCGGCAGCCAGTCAGGCTTGATGCGGGTCAGCACGAAGGTGTAGAGCGCGAACAGCGCGATCTGGATCACCGACGGGCCCCAGGCGCCCAGGTACATGCTGCCGACGTCGGCGCTACCGGCCGGGGTCTTCAGCTGGTCGGCCAGCACCACCAGCACCAGCGACGGCGGCACCAGCTGGGTGATCGTGCCCGATGCGGCCAGCACGCCCGTGGCGTACTTCATGTTGTAGCGGTAGCGCATCATCACGGGCAGCGAGATCATCGCCATGGCGATCACCTGCGCCGCCACCGTGCCGGTGATCGCACCCAGAATGAAACCGACGATGATGACCGAGTAGCCCAGGCCGCCACGAACCGGGCCGAACAACTGACCCATCGAGTCGAGCATGTCCTCCGCGAGTCCGCATTTCTCCAGGATCGCGCCCATGAAGGTGAAGAACGGAATCGCGAGCAGCAGTTCGTTGGACAGCACGCTGCCGAACACGCGGCTCGGCACGGCCTGCAGGAACTGCACGGGGAAGTAGCCCCATTCGATGGCCAGGAAGCCGAAGGCCAGACCTACGGCCGACAGCGAGAATGCGACCGGGAACCCGATCAGCATAAATACCACCAGGCCGCCGAACATGAGCGGCGGCATATATTCCAATGGAATCATTATTGCACCGGCCTTTCGTATTTCGATTCGATGCGCAGCAGGCCCTGCAGGGCGGCGAAGCGCTTGATCAGTTCGGAAATCCCCTGCAGCGTGAGCAGGGCAAAGCCGATGGGCACGACGAGCTTGATCGGATAACGGGGCAGGCCGCCCGAATTGCCCGATTGCTCGAGGATGCGCCACGAAGGCAGGAACAGCGATTCCCACGACAGCCACGTGAACAGGATCGTGGAGGGCAGCAGGAAAACGACGATGCCGAAGATGTCGATCCAGTGCTGCGCACGCTCGGACACGCTGCCGTAGATCAGATCCACACGCACGTGCTCATTGCGCTGGAACGTGTACGACGCGCCGAACATCACGGCAATGGCAAACATGTACCACTGCAATTCCAGTGGCCAGTTGTCGCTGAGGTTAAAGCCGTAGCGGAGCAGGGCGTTACCTGCGCTGATCAGACACGACAGCAGGATCATGATGTTTGCAAGCCTGCCCGTATGCTGATTCAACCTGTCGATCTGTCGTGACAGACCAAGCAAGTAATTCATGGGTTGTCTCCCCGGTTTTTGCGCCAAATAGTGTATCTGTCACAATTTGTAAGGGCGCTAGGGGATTGTCCTAACAGGCGGACATGGCGTGGGTTCTCTTCTCTTTCTGCCCTTTCCCGCGCTTGGCCGGGCGAGGAAAGCTGGAAACAAAAAAGCCGCTGGCCTGACGGCACAGCGGCTTTTTTACGACAAAGACTTACGCGAAACTTACAGCGCCTTGCGTGCGGCGGCGATGGCGGCGCGTACCTGATCCGGCGCGGTGCCGCCGATATGGTTGCGCGATGCCACCGAGCCTTCGAGCGTCAGCACGCTGTGTACATCGTCGCCAATCAGCGAGGCCTTGTCGCCCAGACCCGAGACTTCGCGCAGTTGCTCGACGGTCAGGTCGGCCAGGTCGCAGTGGCGGTCGTCGCAGGCGCGCACGGCGTGGGCCACGGCCTCGTGCGCGTCGCGGAACGGCAGGCCGCGCTTGACCAGGTAATCGGCCAGGTCGGTGGCGGTGGCGTAGCCCTGCAGTGCGGCGGCGCGCATGTTGTCCGGCTTGACGCTGATGCCGGGCACCATGTCGGCGAAGATGCGCAACGTGTCGACCACGGTATCGACCGTATCGAACAGCGGCTCCTTGTCTTCCTGGTTGTCCTTGTTGTACGCCAGCGGCTGGCCCTTCATCAGCGTCAGCAGACCGGTCAGGTGGCCGTACACGCGGCCAGTCTTGCCGCGGGCCAGTTCGGGGACGTCGGGGTTCTTCTTCTGCGGCATGATCGAGCTGCCGGTGCAGAAGCGGTCGGCGATGTCGATGAAGCCGACGCGCGGGCTCATCCAGATCACCAGTTCTTCAGAGAAGCGCGAGACGTGCGTCATGATCAGCGACGCGGCGGCCAGGAATTCGATCGCGAAGTCGCGGTCGGACACGGCGTCGAGCGAGTTGCGGCACACGCCGTCAAAGCCCAGTTGCGCGGCCACGAACTCGCGGTCGATCGGATAGCTGGTGCCGGCCAGCGCGGCGGCGCCCAGCGGCAGGCGATTCACGCGGCGGCGGCAATCGGCCATGCGCTCGGCGTCGCGCGTAAACATTTCCACATAGGCCATGAGGTGATGGCCGAACGTGACCGGCTGGGCCACCTGCAGGTGGGTGAAGCCGGGCAGGATCGTGTCGGCGTTCTTCTCGGCCAGGTCGAGCAGCGCGCCGCGCAGGTCGCCCAGCAGGCCGACGATGCTGTCGATCTCGCTGCGCAGCCACAGGCGGATGTCGGTTGCCACCTGGTCGTTACGCGAACGGCCCGTGTGCAGGCGCTTGCCGGCGTCGCCCACCAGGGCGGTCAGGCGCGCTTCGATGTTCAGGTGCACGTCTTCGAGGTCCAGCTTCCACTCGAACGCGCCGGACTCAATCTCACCGCGGATCTGCGTCATGCCGCGCTCGATCTCGGCGCGGTCGGCTTCGGCGATGATGCCCTGCTTTGCCAGCATGGCCGCATGGGCCAGCGAGCCCTGGATATCGAACAGCGCCAGGCGCTTGTCGAAGAAGACCGACGCGGTGTAACGCTTCACCAGATCGGACATCGGTTCGGAGAAGCGGGCGGACCAGGCTTCGCCTTTCTTGGCTAGTTGGGAGGTCATGGCGGGGCAGGGCGGAAAATCGGAAACGGCGATTATATCGCCAGAGGCGGGCAGAACTGCTGCGGACCGGTTCCCCTCTCCCGCACGTGGGAGAGGAGTCAGGGGAGAGGGCAGGCCGTGCAAGGCACGTTAGCCGCATTCAGGGCCGCCGCACCCTCTCCCCCGCCCCTTCTCCCGCCTGCGAGAGAAGGGCGAAAACCGGCGAATACGGCACATGTCAGTGACGGATTAACCGCTATTACGCAACCCGGCCGCCACCCCGTTGATCGTCAGGTGGATCCCGCGTCGCACGCGCACGTCGTCGCCATCCTTGCCGGCCCGGTACCGCTTGAGCAGTTCCACCTGCAGGTGGTTCAGCGGATCCAGGTAGGCAAAGCGGTTCTTGATCGAGCGCGCCAGCAGCGGGTTGTCAGCCAGCCGTTCCTGCCGGCCGGTGATCAGCCCGAGCATGTCACTGGTCAGGTGCCATTCGGCGCTGATGCGTGAGAACACGGCCTTGCGCAGCGCGGTGTCCTCGCACAGCCCCGCGTAGCGCGACGCCACGGCCAGGTCGGTCTTGGCCAGCACCATATCCATGTTCGATAGCAGCGTGCTGAAGAACGGCCACGACTTCACCATCCGCTTCAGCGTGGCCACCGTGGCCTTGCGCGACTTTTCGTCCGGCGCGGCGTCCAGCAGGGCCTGCACGGCACTGCCGAAACCGAACCAGCCTGGCAGCAGCAGACGGCACTGGCCCCACGAGAAGCCCCATGGAATCGCCCGCAGGTCTTCGATGCGGCGGTGCTTCTTGTCCATCAGCTTGCGCGATGCCGGCCGCGACCCGAGGTTCAGGTCCGCGATCTCGGTGATCGGGGTCGTGGCGAAGAAGTAGTCCTTGAAGCCCGGGGTCTCGTAGACCAGGTCACGGTACGCGGAGAACGCATGGTCGGACAGCTGCTGCATGACGCCTTCGAACGTCGCCAGGTCCTTCGGCGCGTTCTGGGTGGGCAGCAGCGATGCTTCCAGCGTGGCAGCGATCACCGTTTCCAGGTTGCGCCGGCCGATCTCGGCATTCGCGAACTTGCTGTTGATGATTTCGCCCTGTTCCGTCAGGCGGATCTGGCCGTTCACGGTGCCGGGTGGCTGCGACAGGATGGCCTGATAGGTCGGGCCACCGCCGCGACCCACCGTGCCGCCCCGGCCATGGAACAGGCGCAGCTTCACGCGGCGTTCCTCGAACAGCTTCACCAGTGCCAGTTCGGCCTTGTAGAGCTCCCAGTTCGACGTCAGGAAACCGCCGTCCTTGTTCGAATCCGAATAGCCGAGCATCACTTCCTGCTCGACGCCATGGTGGGCGATCACCGAATCGAAGCCCGGCAGATCCAGCAGCGACTCCATGATGCCGGCCGCATTGCGCAAATCCTCGATGGTTTCGAACAGCGGGATGACCATCAGCTCCATGCGCGCCGGATCGGTCTTGCTGCCCAGCGTGCCGCGCAACATGCCGGCTTCCTTCTGCAGCAGCATCACTTCGATGAGGTCGGACAGCGTCTCGGTGTGCGAGATGATGTAGTTGCGGGCGATGCGGGCGCCATAGCGGGCGCGCAGGTCGCGGGCCATCGCGAAGATTGCCAGTTCGCTGCGTGTCTGCTCCGTGTAGTCGTGCCACGGCAGCGTCAGCAGGCGCGGCTGGCGCAGTTCGGCCAGCAGCAGTTCCAGCTTGCGTGCTTCTGGCAGCGCAGCGTAGTCGGACTCGATGCCGGCTGTCGCGAACAGTTCGGCGATCACGGCCTCGTGCACGTCAGATACCTGGCGCATGTCGATCGAAGCCAGGTGGAAGCCGAAGACCGCGATCGCGCGCACCAGCGCGTCGACGCGGCCGCGGGCCAGCGCCTCGCCATGATGGGTGCGTAGCGAATCGACCACGATCTGCACGTCGGCCGCGAATGCTTCGGCGTTCTCGTAGGGGGCGACGTCGGCCACCGGATGGCGTTGCGCGACATGGCCAGTCAGCAACTGCGAGGTGGCCGCCAGGCGCGCATACATTCCGATCAGCGCGCGGCGGTAGGGCTCGTCCGCACGATGCTCGGAGTGGTCCGGCGAGGCTTCGGCCAATGCCAGCAGTTCGGGGCTGGCATCGACCATCAGCGACGAGAGCGGCAGCTCGGCGCCCAGCGCGTGCAGTTCATCGAGGTACCAGTCGAACAGCAGGGTGGCTTGCTGGCGCGCCGCGTGCTCGAGCGTCTCGGCCGTGACGTTGGGGTTGCCGTCGCGGTCGCCGCCGATCCACGAGCCCATCTGCAGGAACGGCGCCAGCGGCGCGGGCGTGGCGCCGGTCTTGGAACGGCGCGGGAAGACTTCGGCGATGTCCTCTTCCAGTTCGGCCATCAGGCGCGGAATACCCTGGAGGAACGTGGTGCGGTAGTACGAAAGCGCGTTCTCGATTTCATCGACCACCATCAAGCGCGTGTTCCGCAACATGCGGGTCTGCCACAGCGTGGTCACGCGCGCGCGGAGCTGGGCCGTGTTGTGGTCGCGCTCGCGGGCGGTCATCGGCAGGTCGCGCTCGGCCAGCAGGCGGGCGATCTCGCGCTCCGCGTCCAGGATGCTCTTGCGCTGGACTTCGGTCGGGTGCGCGGTCAGCACCGGCACGATCAATGCGTCGTCGAGGAATTCGCGAAGTTTCTTGCCAGTCACACCGGCGGCATCAATGGCCTGCAGCGCACGCGCCAGGCTGCCCGGCTGCGGGGGCGATCCGGCCAGTGCGTGCACCCGGCGGCGGCGGTTGTGGTGCTGGTCTTCGGCGATATTGGCCAGATGCGAGAAGTAGCTGAAGGCGCGCACCACCGAATTGGTCTGGTCGCGCGACAGGCGTTTCAGCAGGCGGTCGAGTTCGGTGCCGGCGGCGCGGTCGTTCTCGCGCCGGAAGCGCACGGCGGTCTGGCGAATCGTCTCGACCAGGTCGAAGGCGGCATCGCCTTCCTGCTCGCGCACACAGTCGCCCAGCAGGCGGCCGAGGAAGCGGATGTCCTCGCGCAGCGGCAGGTCCTTGTCGGCGGTGCGGCGGGCGGGGGCAGTTGTGGCCGCGGCAGCCGCGGCGGCGCCCTCGGCGGTCACGACCGCGAGCTTTGGCCTGGCTGCCGCTTTGGTGCGGGGTTTCGTGGCTTTCGGGGTCTTGGGGGATGCGCCTTCGGGGTCAAGCTGGCCTGAGGCTGGCGTAACAGACTTGCGGCCGGTAGAGCGTGAACGGCCGGTGGGGCGCGCAGCAGGCTGCGTCATCAACAATCTCCTCTTTATCGCTTCGTAGCTTTTCTATATTGACCGGCCGCAAAGCCTTGCCGGATCGTACTTTTACGGCTTATCAGGGGCCTGAGGCTACCAGCCTGCGTGCTAACATGCGCGGATGCAAGCACCCGCCAATCCGTCTTCTTCGTCCGCTGCAGTGTCAAGCAGCATGCCGCACAAGCTGGTCATCGCCTCGCGCGAAAGCCGGCTGGCGATGTGGCAGGCTGAACATGTTCGTGCTGCGTTGCAACAATACTATCCCTCCTGCGATGTGTCCATTCTGGGCATGACGACAAGGGGTGATCAAATTCTCGATAGGACCCTGTCCAAGGTAGGCGGCAAGGGCCTGTTCGTGAAGGAGCTGGAGGTCGCCATGGCCGAGGGACGCGCCGACCTGGCCGTTCACTCGCTCAAGGATGTGCCGATGGAGCTGCCCGAAGGCTTCACGCTGACGGCGGTGATGGAGCGCGAGGACCCGCGCGATGCGCTGGTTTCGGCGCAATTCGCCTCGCTCGAAGAGATGCCGGCCGGAACCGTGGTGGGCACTTCGAGCCTGCGCCGCGAAGCCGCGCTGCGCAGCCGCTTTCCGCATCTGGTGATCAAGCCGCTCCGGGGAAATCTGGATACGCGCCTGGGCAAGCTGGACCGTGGCGAGTACGGCGCCATCATTCTGGCCGCGGCCGGGCTCAAGCGCCTGGGCCTGGGCGATCGCATCCGCGCGCTGATCGCGCCGGAAAGCTCGCTGCCGGCGGCCGGGCAGGGCGCTCTGGGCATCGAGATCCGTGCGGATCGTCCCGAACTGGCCGAATGGCTGGCGCCGCTGAACCATCTGCCCACGCTGCTCGCCGTATCGGCCGAACGGGCCGTCTCGCGCCGCCTGGGCGGCTCGTGCCAGGTGCCGCTGGCCGCGCACGCGCGCTGGCGTGACGCCAGTCTTCAACTCGACGCCTTCGTGGCGCTGCCCGACGGTTCGCGTCAGGTGCGTGCCCATGCCACGGGACCCGTCGCTACGGTAGCCGACGCCGAAGCGATCGGAACCGCCGTCGCCGGCGATCTGCTGGCCCAGGGCGCGGACGGCGTGCTGGCCGCGCTTTCCACGGACCCCACCGCCGGACCTGTTTGAGGAACCCGCGATGCCTCGCCCGACCGTCGTAGTAACACGACCCGCCGGGCAGTCCCGGCAACTGACCGAAGCGTTGCAGGCTGCGGGTCTCGACGTGCTCAGTTTCCCGCTGCTGGCGATCGGGCCCGCGGCCGATGACGTGCCGCTGCGCGCCGCGCTTGGCCGGATCCAGGACTACGCGCTGGTGGTGTTCGTGAGCCCGAACGCGGTGTCCTACGGACTGGACACCCTTGCCCAGGTCCAGAACGCTCCGGGCGGA
This sequence comes from Cupriavidus sp. HMR-1, assembly GCF_000319775.1. Lineage (NCBI taxonomy): Bacteria > Pseudomonadati > Pseudomonadota > Betaproteobacteria > Burkholderiales > Burkholderiaceae > Cupriavidus > Cupriavidus sp. HMR-1. Next base: position 14,102 of record NZ_ANKP01000103.1, on the reverse strand, counting down.
GCCCGGTGGCCGGAAAGCGTGCCGGTGGCCGTGGTGGGGCCATCGAGCGTGGTCGCGTTGGCGGAACGGGGTATCGCCCCGCCCGCGTATCGTGTGATCGCGCCTGCTGGCGCTCAGGGCAATGACACGACCGGCGACGCAGCGCGCTTCGATTCAGAGGCGCTCTGGTCCGAACTCGACACCTCGCCGGGCGCGTTTGCCGACCGCAAGGTCCTGATCATCCGGGGCAGCGGCGGGCGCGAATGGCTAGCCGATCGTCTGAGCGACGCCGGCGCGACCGTCGAAGCCGTGGAAGCCTACAGCCGCACCCTGCCCGAGCCGAGCGGCATGCAATGGCAGGCCGTGCGCGACAGCCTCAAGCCCGATGCGCCGCCGTACGCGTGGCTGCTGACCAGTTCGGAAGCCGTGCGCAACCTGGACGGGCTGGTGCGTTTGCATCTGTCGCCTCAGGAACACGAACGTCTGAAGCAGATGCAGTGCATCGCACCACATGCGAGAATTGCCGCGCAGGCTCAGTCGCTGGGATTTGCCCACGTGCTGCCCGCCGCGCCCGGAGATGCCGGGCTGCTGGCCGCATGCACGCAATGGGGTGAAGCCTATGCTGGGCCGGCCACGCCAGCGCCCGCCCCCGTATCGCCTGCACCCGCTCCGGTGGTCGTGCAGCCGGAACCGGAGCCGACACCGGCGCCAATGGCACCCAAGGAACCCACGTCAACCAAAGTCGAACGCGTGACGACAGACACCACGTCCCCCTCGCCGAATCCGGGCGGTAACCCCGGTAGTTCCGGCATGTCCGGCGCATTTGTGGCACCCGCGCGCCGAATGAATCCATGGTGGCTGCTTGCCGCCGTGCTGGTGGTCGCCGTTGCCGGGGGCTTCTGGTGGTTGCAGATGCGGGTCGAGCATCTGACCCAGGAACTGGCGCGCCGCCAGCAGAGCGCGGACACGCTCGTGCAGGAAACGCGGGTGCTGTCGCGCGATGCGCAGGAGACGGTCAAGGCGTTGCAGGGCAAGGTCGGTGCGCTCGACGGCCAAATCACGGAGACGCGCGACAAGCAGGCCGCGCTGGAACAGGTCTATCAGGACCTGATGCGCAACCGCGACGACTGGGAAATCGCCGAAATCCAGCAGTTGCTGACCAACGCCGGCCAGCAGCTTCAACTCACCGGCAACGTGCAGGTGGCGCTGGCCGCGCTGCAAAGCGCAGATGCGCGCCTGGCGCGTTCGGACAAGCCGCAATACAACCAGCTTCGCCGCGCCATTGCGCGGGATATCGGCCGGATGAAGGCCGTGCCGGATACCGACCTGACCGGGGCGGCGATCAAGCTTGACGAGGCGATCAACCAGATCGATTCACTGCCGCTGCTGTCGGGCGAGCGGATGCTTGACCGCACGCCGGGCGAGGGCAACAAGCCGGCACCGGCCGCGCCGAAGGGGGCCTCGACGCCCGCGGCGGCCAGCGCGGCGGGTGGCAATATCGTGTCGCGACTGTGGACGTACGTGCTTGACGAGCTTGGTCAGGTGATCCGCGTGCGCAAGGTAGATGACACCAACGCGCTGCTGCTCTCGGGTGACCAGGGCTGGTTCCTGCGCGAGAACATCAAGCTGCGCCTGCTCAACGCGCGGCTGGCGCTACTGTCGCGCAACGAACCCGTCTTCCGGAACGATCTCGCCGCCGCGCAGGGCATGATCGCGCGCTATTGCGATACCCGTTCGCGCCGCGTGCAGGGCGTGCTGACGATGCTCAAGCAGGCCCAGGCCAGCGCGGTGACGGTATCCCTGCCGACCATGGCGGAGAGCCTCGGCGCACTGCACGCCCTGAAGAAGGAATAGCCGTCATGCGACTCCTTTTCTGGGTAGCTGTTTTATTCGGCGGCGCCGTCGGCCTGGCACTGTTTACGCAGTTCAACCAGAGCAATGTGGTGCTGTTCTATCCGCCGTACCGGGTGGAAATGTCGCTGAACCTGACACTGGCGCTGCTGCTGCTGGCCTTCTTTATCGTCTGGACCGTGCTGTCGACCTTCCGGCACTTGTCGGAGATGCCGAAGCGTGCCGCCGCCTATCGCGAGCGCAGTCGCATGAGCAAGGCGCAGGCCGCGCTGCGCGAGTCGATCGAGAATCTGTTCGCGGGACGTTTCGCCCGTGCCGAACGCGCTGCCCACGAAGCCCAGGCGTGGCCCGAGCAGGCGCAAACCGCCGCGCTGGTGGGCGCCCGTGCCGCGCACCGGATGCAGGAGTCGGAACGCCGCGACGCCTGGATGGCGCAGGTCACCGACCCCGAGCGCGAACAGGCGCGACTGGTCTCGATGGCCGAACTGCTGGTCGACGCGCGCGACGCCGAAGGTGCCTTGGCGACGATCGCCCAGTTGCAGGAAAAGGGTGGCCGCCAGATCCACGTGCAGCGTATTGCACTGCGCGCGCATCAGCATCTGAAGAACTGGAGCGAGGTCCTGCGACTGGCGCGCTCGCTGGAGAAGCGCAACGCGCTGCACCCGGTGCTGGCGCTGCGCCTGAAGCAGATGGCCGTGGAAGCGATGCTCGAGGAGCGCCGCCACGACGCCGAGGCGCTGTTTCATTTCTGGCGCTCGCTGACGGCTGATGAACGCCACGCGGTGCGCATCGCCGAACTGGGGGCGCGCTACTTCTCGTCGCTCGGCAAGCAGAACGAGGCACGCCGCATCGTCGAGGAAGCACTCAAGGTCAACTGGGACAGCCGGCTGGTGCAGCGCTACGCCGACTGCGCGGAGCCGGGCAAGGCGCTGCCGCAGATCCAGCAGGCCGAGAAATGGCTGGTTGATCACCCGACCGATGCCGACCTGTACTACACGCTTGGCGTGCTGTGCCTGGGCGAACAGCTCTGGGGCAAGGCGCAATCGAACTTCGAACGCACCCTGAAGTATGCGGATCGCGACGCGCAACGCCGCATCTGCATTCGCGCGCATCTGGCGCTGGCGCGGCTGTTCGAAGAAACCGACCGCGCCGAGGATGCGCAGCGGCACTATCGTGAAGGCGCGATGCTGGCGGCTTGAGGGGCCTCGGGTGTCCAAGGCATCTCAGACGTCCCCGTTGCCCCGGGTTTTCTCCTTCACCACGCCATACCTCTCCAGTGTTTCCTTCCGCGCCACATCGTGCTGAACGATCGGGCGCGGATAGTCTTCTCCAAGCTTCACGCCCGCTGCCCGTAGCACCTCTTCCGGCGCCGTCCACGGCGCATGGACGTATCTGTCGGGCAGCGCGGCCAGCATCGGTAGGTACTTCCGGATGAACTGCCCCTGCGGATCGAATTTCTCCGACTGCGTGACCGGATTGAAGATGCGGAAGTACGGTTGCGCGTCGCAGCCTGTCGACGCCGCCCACTGCCAGCCGCCGTTGTTGGCGGCAAGGTCGAAATCGTTGAGCTGGTCGGCGAAGTACTGTTCGCCACGGCGCCAATCCACGCCCAGGTCCTTGACCAGGAAGCTGGCGGTCACCATGCGCAGGCGGTTGTGCATGTAGCCGCTCTGGCGAATCTGGAGCATCGCGGCGTCGATCAGCGGATAGCCAGTCTGCGCGTCGCACCAGGCTGCGAAGTACCGGTCGCCCGTGGCTGGCGCGATCCACCGCAGCGCATCGTATTCGGGGTGGAACGACTTGCCTTCCGCCACGCGCGGATGGTGATGCAGGATCATGAAATAGAAGTCGCGCCAGATCAGTTCCGAGAGCCAGACGGCCGCGCCTTCGCTCGCGGCACCGCCGCGCAGCATGGCATCATGCGCGGCGCGGGCGAGTGTGCGGATCGAGATCGTGCCGAAGCGCAGGTGAACCGAGAGATAGCTTGGCCCCCGCACCGCCGGAAAATCGCGCCGACGGCCGTAGTCGCCAATGCGGGGCAGGAACTCGTCGAACAGCGCGTGGGCGCCGTCACTGCCCGTTGGCATGGCGATCCCCGCCAGGTTGGTGGCAGTGAAACCGAGGTCGGCCAGCGTCGGCCATTGCCCCCGGTATCGTTGCGGAACAGGTGCAAGCGCTTCCAGGTACTTCCCGATCGGATATGGCCGCAGGTCGAACGGCCGCACCGTGCGCAGCCAGGCGTTCTTGTAAGGCGTGAACACGCTGAAGGGGCGGCCCTGGCCAGTCAGGATTTCGTCGCGTTCGAAGATGACCTGGTCCTTGAACGTGAGCAGCACCCGGCTGTCGGCGGCCAGTGTCCGGCGCACGGCGTCGTCGCGAGCGTTGGCGGCCGGCTCGTAGTCGTGATTGGCGAAGACGGCCTCCACTTCAAGCTCGGCGGCCAGTCTCGGAATCGCCTGCCGCGCGGTGCCGTCGAGCACGATCAGGCCTCCGCCCGAATCTTCCAGCGCCCGGCGCAATGGCTCCAGCGTGCGCAGGATGAACTCGACGCGGCGATCGGCGTGCAGCCCCCGCGCCAGCAGCGGCGCCAGGATTTCCCGGTCGAACACGAACACGCACCATACCTGCCGGCAGTGCTTGAGGGCATAATGCAGCGCCGCGTTGTCATCGGTGCGCAGGTCACGCCGGAGCCAGACCAGGCCGCGGGTAAAATTCCGGTCAATCCGGTAGGGCAGGCGCGCGGCGTCGGCTTCAGATTCGGGGGAGGGCGATCCAGACATCGCCGTAACCTAACATAGCAACCGGGACTCCAGCAGTCCCATCCCAGCAGCAGAAAGATATTCCCATGGCCACGACACTCGACCGCATCCTGCAATCCCAAGGCTTCGGCACCCGCCGCTATTGCGGCGATCTGGTGGCGGCCGGGCTGGTCGAGGTCAACGGTGAACTCTGCGAGGACCCGGGTGCGCGTTTCGAGGTGGACGGGCTGCGCCTGATGGTCGACGGCGAGGAGTGGCTGGCGTGCACCAAGGCCTACGTGATGCTGAACAAGCCGACGGGCTACGAATGCTCCCAGCGTCCGCGCCATCATCCAAGTGTGTACAACCTGCTGCCGGTACCGCTGCGCCAGCGGGAGGTCCAGGCTGTGGGGCGGCTCGATCACGACACCACCGGATTGCTGCTGCTGACCGACGACGGCCAGTTCATCCACGCCCAGACCTCGCCGAAGAAGGAGGCGCCGAAGGTCTACGAAGTGACGACCTTCGATCCGGTCACGCCGGAACAGGTGGAAGCGTTGCGCACTGGCGTGAAGCTCGACGACGAACCGGCGCCGATCGCCGCCGATGCGTGTGAAGCGACCGGCGAGCGCAGCCTGCGTCTGACGCTGCTGCAGGGCAAGTACCATCAGGTCAAACGGATGGTGGCCGCGGCGGGTAACCACGTAACCGCGTTGCATCGCAGCGCGATCGGCGGGCTCGTGCTCGACCCCGCGCTGGGCCCCGGAGAATGGCGCTGGCTCACGCCGGAAGACCTGGCCGCGCTACGCGGCTGAGCGCGTTGAGGCAGCAACAAATGTTGCATTGCAGCATGTCGCCGGACGCCGAAGTTTTACGGGAAGTCGCAGCGGTGATTTGGTAGAATGCAAGCCATGGCGACGTCCGAAGCTCCAATCAATCTCACCAATCAGTTCCTGATTGCCATGCCTGGCATGGCCGATCCGACGTTTTCAGGTTCCGTCGTCTATCTTTGCGAGCACAACGAGCGCGGCGCGCTCGGCCTGGTGATCAACCGGCCGATCGACATCGACATGGCCACGCTCTTCGACAAGATCGATCTCAAGCTCGAAATCCAGCCAGTTGCCCACCAGCCGGTCTACTTCGGCGGCCCGGTGCAGACCGAACGCGGCTTCGTGCTGCATGATCCGGTCGGCATCTATGTGTCGTCGCTGGCGGTGCCCGGCGGGCTGGAAATGACCACCTCCAAGGACGTGCTCGAAGCTGTGGCCAATGGCAGCGGCCCGCACCGGTTCCTGCTCACACTCGGTTACGCGGGGTGGGGCGCCGGCCAGCTCGAGGACGAACTGAGCCGCAATGGCTGGCTCACCGTTCAGGCCGATCCCGAGATCATTTTCAGCGTGCCCCCCGAAGAGCGTTTTGCAGCGGCCATTCGCCTGCTCGGCATCGACATCTCGATGCTTTCGGGTGACGCGGGACATGCCTGAGCAGCTGGGGCGCGAGACGCCCCGCGACGGCACGGTGCTCGCCTTCGACTATGGCGAGAAAAAAATTGGCGTGGCGCTCGGCAATTTCATCACCCGGCAAGCCAGCGCGCTTACGATTCTTCCGAATGTGACGGTCGAGGCCCGCTTTGACGCCGTTGGCGAGCTGATTCGCCAGTGGACGCCGGTGCGACTCGTGGTCGGGATGCCAGTCAATCCGGAAGCTGGCCCCGATGACGAGGAGCAGCCCTCGATGCGGCTTGCGCGCCGCTTTGGCAACCAGTTGAACGGACGCTTCAATCTGCCCGTGGAATGGGTGGACGAACGCTACTCCTCGCGCGCCGCCGCCATGGCGGGCGCCAAGCGAGGCGCGCTTGACGCCGAGGCGGCCCGGATCATCCTGCAACAGTATTTCGACGAACTCCCGCTATGACCCAGACCTCCACACCCGACGCCGAGGCGCTGTATCACGCGCTGCGCGACCAGGCCCAGGCCCTGATGCCCCCCAGCGAGCGTGTGCGCTGGTCCGTCGCAGGGATCTACTCCGGAGGCGCCTGGATCGCCGAGCGGCTGGCGTCAGACCTGCAACTTGGCGGGCACGGCGTGATCAACGTGGCCTTTCACCGCGACGACTATGCCAAGAAGGGCCTGCACAGCCAGGCGCAGTCGACCACGCTCCCGTTCGAGGTGGAAGACCGCAATATCCTGCTGATCGATGACGTGCTGGCCACGGGCCGTACGATTCGCGCCGCCGTCAACGAACTGTTCGACTACGGCCGTCCGGCCCGCGTGGCACTGGCCGTGCTGGCCGATCGCGGTGGCCGGGAGTTGCCGATCGCCGCCGAATTTGCCGCTGTTACCGTCGCGCTGCCCCAGGACAAGACCTTGGTGCTGTCGCGCCAGGGCGAGGGTGCGGACACCCGCTTTGCCTTCGCCACTGAAGCCCGTAGCTGATATCGCAAGCACGCAAGCACCACACAGATAGAACCCGCGCCCGACCTGCCATGACCAAGACGTTTCGCAACCCGCAGCTCACCAAGAACGGCGAACTGAAGCACCTGCTGTCGATCGAGGGGCTGTCGCGTGACATGATCACGCACATCCTCGATACCGCCAGCCAGTTCGTATCGCTCTCCGACTCCGACCGCGAGGTCAAGAAGGTGCCACTGCTGCGCGGCAAGAGCGTGTTCAATCTGTTCTTCGAGAACTCCACGCGGACTCGCACGACCTTCGAGATCGCGGCCAAGCGGCTGTCGGCGGACGTGCTGAACCTGAATATCAATGCGTCGTCCACGAGCAAGGGCGAATCGCTGCTCGATACGATCAACAACCTGTCGGCGATGTCGGCCGACATGTTCGTGGTGCGCCACGCCAGCTCGGGCGCGCCTTACCTGATCGCCGAACACGTGGCCCCGCACGTGCATGTGATCAACGCCGGCGACGGCCGTCACGCGCACCCGACGCAGGGCCTGCTGGACATGTACACGATCCGGCATTTCAAGAAGGACTTCACGAACCTGACGGTAGCGATCGTCGGCGACATCCTGCACTCGCGCGTGGCGCGCTCGGACATCCACGCGCTGACCACGCTGGGCGTGCCGGAAGTCCGCGCGATCGGGCCGCGCACGCTGCTGCCGTCCGGCCTGGAGCAGATGGGTGTGCGCGTCTTCCACAACATGGAAGAGGGCCTGAAGGGCGTGGACGTCGTGATCATGCTGCGCCTGCAGAACGAGCGGATGACCGGCGCGCTGCTGCCGTCGGCGCAGGAGTACTTCAAGGCCTACGGTCTGACCCCGGAGCGCCTGGCGTTGGCCAAGCCTGATGCCATTGTGATGCACCCGGGCCCGATGAACCGCGGCGTGGAGATCGACTCCGCCGTGGCAGACGGTCCGCAATCGGTGATCCTGAACCAGGTGACGTTCGGCATCGCCGTGCGCATGGCCGTGATGGGCATCGTCGCGGGCAATAACGATTGAGCCGAACCCCGGATACCACGAACCGCACACACCGACAGAACATGAAGATCCATATCCAGGGTGGCCGCCTGATCGACCCGGCCGCGAACGTCGACGCCGAACAGGACCTGTACATCGCCGCCGGCAAGATTGTCGGCGTGGGCCGCGCGCCCGCGGACTTCCATGCCAACAAGACCATCGATGCGAAGGGCATGATCGTGTGCCCGGGGCTGGTCGACCTGTCCGCCCGCCTGCGCGAGCCGGGCTACGAATACAAGGCGACGCTGGAATCCGAACTGGCCGCCGCCACTGCCGGTGGCGTGACCAGCCTGGTCTGCCCGCCTGACACCGACCCGGTACTCGATGAGCCGGGGCTGGTGGAGATGCTCAAGTTCCGCGCTCACAAGCTCAACCAGACGCATGTGTACCCGCTGGGGGCCCTGACCGTCGGCCTGAAGGGCGACGCGCTGACCGAGATGGGCCAACTGACCGAGGCGGGTTGTGTTGGCTTCAGCCAGGCCGAGGCGCCCATCCATGACACCAAGGTGCTGCAACGCGCGATGCAATACGCGCAGACGTTCGGCTTCACGCTGTGGCTGCGCCCCGAGGATCCGTTCCTCGGCGGAGGCGTTGCCGCGAGCGGCGCCGTGGCGTCGCGACTGGGTCTGTCTGGCGTGTCCGTCATCGCCGAAACCGTGCGTCTGCATACGATCTTCGAATTGATCCGTGCCACGGGCGCACGCGTGCACCTGTGCCGCTTGTCGTCGGCTGCCGGGCTGGAACTGGTGCGTCAGGCACGCAAGGAAGGCCTGCCGGTCACGTGCGACGTGAATATCCATCACGTCTCGCTGACCGACATGGACATCGGCTTCTTCAATAGCCAGATGCGCTTCACGCCGCCGCTGCGCGGCGCTCGCGATCGCGACGCAATCGTCGCCGCGCTGGCCGACGGCACTATCGACGCACTCTGCTCGGATCACACCCCGGTGGACGACGACGAAAAGCTCCTGCCTTTCGCCGAGGCCTCGCCGGGCGCTACAGGCTTGGAACTGCTGCTGCCGCTGACGCTGCGCTGGGCCAGCGAGCACAAGGTGCCGCTCGTGCGCGCGCTGGCTCGCATTACCAGTGAACCCGCGCGGGTTATCGGTCTGAATGCGGGATCGCTGACCACGGGCAGCATGGCCGACGTGTGCGTGTTCGACCCGAAGCAGCTCTGGAAGGTGGAGCGCAGCGCGTTGAAGAGTCAGGGCAAGAACTCGCCGTGGCTCGGCTACGAGATGGAAGGGCGTGTGCGTACGACGCTGGTCTGCGGCCAGGTCGTCTACGAGCAGCGCTGATTTACCCTCGCACAACATAACCGGGTTGCGGCGATGAATTGGGTACGCAAGGGACGTTTAGGGATACACCTGATGCGGGGCATGCTTTTTTGCTCCCTTGTATTTCCCTGGCTGGGTTCTGAGGCGCGACATCATCATATCCGGCGATGGTCAAGGATGCTCCTCGGCCTTTGCGGCATTACGGTGGAGATTCCAAAAGATATACATCCATCACATGGCGTGCTGGTGGTGGCGAACCATATTTCGTGGCTCGATATCTTTGTGCTGAATGTGTGGTGTCCGTTTCGATTTGTTGCAAAGTCGGAGATTCGCGCCTGGCCTTTGATAGGGTGGCTCTGCGTGCAGACAGGTACCCTTTTCCTCGAACGGGGGAAGAAGCGGGATACGCATCGGATTCTTCACCGTATTGCAGAGTGCCTCGGGCAAGGCGATACCGTGTGCGTGTTCCCGGAAGGGACCACAAGCGATGGCACTGCGGTCTTGCCATTTCACGCCAACCTTTTGCAGGCTGCTGTTTCTGCCAAAGCCCCCGTGTTACCGGTCGCACTGCGTTATTTGGATACGTCGACCAGAAGCTTGACGCTCGCGCCTGCATACATCGGCGACCTTTCGCTGATGGACTCGCTGAACAGCGTTCTTGATGCTTCGCCGATAACAGTGCAGGTCCTGTCGGGCACCGAGATTGCCCCCGGTGGTTGGGATCGCCGAGAGCTCAGTGGGGCATGCCAGATGGCTGTTGGACAACTGCTCGGTGAAGTCGCGAAGAGCGAAGTGGCAAAGAAAAGTGACGTTGGTGGGGGTTTCCCTGCGTGTCAGCCCAGTGTATCTTACGGCGCTGGTCGTGAAGCTGCTCCCATGAGCAATGAGTAACGTAATCTAGCTGATCTCTTTCCGGGAGTCGGTTTGCGCCCCCGACATCACGAAACCGTCGACATAAGGCGGTGAACATACCACATCATGATTCTTAGTGAGATCTACAATTATCGCCAGATCGTTTCACAGCTGGTGATGCAGCAATTGCTGACCCGTTATCGACGTACCATCTTCGGTTACCTGTGGACTGTACTGAATCCATTGCTGATGATGGGCATCACGGCGGTGGTTTTTTCACATATTTTCCGCTTCGGTCTGAGAGATTATGCGGTTTTCCTTCTCGCGGGCACGGTTCCCTGGACTCTGTTCTCTAGTACGCTGGTGCAGGCCGGTGCATCAATTGTTGGAAATGAAGGGCTGCTGAAGAAGATCTATATCCCCAAGATTGTTTTCCCGGTTGCGACGTCGACTGGCATCCTGTTTGATTCGCTTTTCAGCCTTTGTGCGCTTTTCGTCATTGCCTTTTTTGTCGGGGCAAAAATCAGCGTCGCGCTGATTTTTCTTCCAGTGGCATTCGCCTTGCTTTTTATATTCTCGCTCGGCCTTTCATTTGCGCTGGCGGTGATTATGGTTTACTTCCGTGATATGCAGCATCTGATTGGCGTAATGCTGCAAGCCTGGTTCTTCGTGACGCCGATTATGTATCAGATGGATGCAATTTCGCCGAAATTGCAGAAGGTGATTGTGCTGAATCCAATGCTCTATTTCATTGAGCTATTTCGTGCGCCGATCTATGCTTCTCAATTCCCCTCGCTGCATGCGGTGGGGATCGCAACCGCACTGGCTGCTCTCAGCTTTGTTATCGGTCTGAAAATCTTCCGCCTGTACGAAAACAAGTTAATTTTTAGGCTATAAGCGATGTCTCGAATCGAAGTGTCGGATGTCTCTCTCCGATTCCGTCTCTATCACGACAAGAGTCCCGCTTTAAAGGACTATGTTACCAATTTCTTGCGTGGCAAGAGTCACGGTGGCTACACAGATTTCTGGGCTCTGAAAAATGTTAGCCTGACCATTGAGCGTGGCGATCGTGTCGGTATCATTGGTCATAATGGTGCTGGCAAGAGTACGCTTTTGAAGACAATCTGCAGGATCTATTCTCCGCAGCAGGGTTCTGTTCACGTCGATGGGAGAGTTGCTCCATTGCTTGAAATTGGTGCTGGCTTTAATCTCGAATTCACCGGCCGCGAGAATATCTATTTCAGTGGCGGGATTTTGGGGTATAGCAAAAAGCAACTGGAGAATCTTGAGCAGGAAATCATCGATTTCACGGGATTGGAAGAATTCATCGATACGCCGGTTAAGTACTACTCGACCGGTATGTACATGAAGCTCGGCTTTGCGATTGCAACAGCTGTACATCCCGAGATCTTGATTCTTGATGAAGTGTTTGCTGGTGGCGATGCGACTTTTGTGCAACGTGCACAGAAGCGAATGACGGAGTTCATCGATCGTTCGAATATCATGGTTTGCGTATCACACGACATGAACCTCCTGCAATCGATCTGCAACCGGATGATCCTGCTGAAGCGTGGCGAGGTGATCGGGGATGGTTCGCCCGACGAGGTTATTGAACTTTACAAGCGGACACAGGGAGAGTCGGGGGCGAATGGATAATTGTCAGCGCCACAGGCAGGCTCCGGGGGCCCCACGACCGTTAAATCTGAAAAACAATGCGTAGTTTCTTTCACTGGATCAAAGGATGTCTTGAGGTTCGCTCCGAACCCCTGCCGCAACCCAGTGCAAGTGTCGTTGCGGAACTGGTTGATACCGAGTACTACCGGCGTCGGTATGGGGCCGAACTGGGTTCGGAGGCGCCACGTGAGCACTTTGTCCGAGTGGGCGCGCGGTCCGGCTTTGATCCTAATCCCGTGTTTGATTCTGCATTCTATTCTGCCCAACTGGAGACATCTCCCGCTCAACCCGGTCAGGCGCTCCTTGAGCACTATCTTGAGCTCGGCGAGAAATCTGGCCTGCGGCCATCTCCAATTTTCGATCCCAAGGCCTATCTGGCGATGAATCCCGACGTGGCTGCCGCCGGGGTCAATGCACTCGAGCATTTTGTTCGTTGGGGGTACAAGGAGGGACGGCAGTTCATAAACGTCGACGCTCCAGATCTCGATGAGGCGATTGCCCAGATACTGGCCAACGACCAGGGGAACCCCGTGGCGCTGGCATTGCGCACGATCCGGAACGTTGCCCAGGGCGATCTTGAAGCGGCCCGCTTGGCGGCTGACATGTTGCCGGCATCGTATTGCGAACAGATTCTACCGCCATTATTGAACTCTCTCGCCGAACGATTCTGGGTGCAGGGCGAGTTGAACAAGGCGGTCGCGGCCTGGCAGCAGAGCCGCCGCATCGCGCCCGCCAGCTTCTCGAGCAACGGGTATCTAGGGCTTGTCCTGCGTGCGTTGGGATATCTGGATGAAGCGCTTGCTGCATTGCAGGACGCAGTGGATCAGGGTGACCAAAGGCCAGCGATTTCCGACGCTCTACAGGCACTGCAAGCCGAGTTCGCTGCGATGGAGGCAACGGGAGGCGTATCCGGTGAGCCGGCGCCGATAGATGCAATTCAGCTATTTGATACGAGCTTCCCTTCGCGACTTTCCAGCTTCCGATTCGGAGAGTTCTCAGCCTATTTGCGGGAACTGCCAGGAAGTAGGATGTATTCATCGATCTGGGATATCAAACACCTGCATGGATCAGATACGTTCACAAGCATGGCGCACCGTTTTGCTGCTGATCAAGGCATGGCTCCCGGTCGCGTCCAGCTCCATGCCAAGCAGTCAGTAGCAGCCAGAGTCGGATATTGTGTATTCTTGAACAACGCAAATCTATTTTTCTCGGAGAATCGTCACCTCAATGTCGATGCATTCGCGTTCACCCTTTATCCAGGTGGTGGATTTGAGCTCGCGGATCCAAACTCGGATTACAAGCTTCGACGTCTCTGTGATGACTCTCGACTGGGCAAAATCATAACCACGCAGAATCTGACCTATCGATATCTGTTGGATAATCAGTTTTGTGAGCCTAACAGGCTATTGCATCTGTTTGGTGGTGTGGTGCCCATGTGTTTCGATCGCGTCGGCACGGAAGCGATTCTGACGACCCGGAATCCACAACGAGAAATCCTACGTGTCTGTTTTGTGGCGCAACGCTACAGCGCTACGGGCGTTGAGAAGGGATACGACGTCTTCGTCGCGCTTGCAGAGCAACTACGCGACAGGGATGATATTGAGTTTCACGTAGTAGGCGGATTCGACGCCGACACGATTCCTTTGAAAGTCGGCACGAATATTCGGTTCCATGGCATACAGCCGAGTGATTTCTTCCCTGGATTTTATAGGGAAATGGATATCATTGTCTCCCCGAATGTATCCGGGTTCCGCCTCAATGGAGGGAGGGGCTCCTTCGACGGTTTCCCTACGACTTGTTGCGTGGAAGCCAGTCTCTGCGGCGTGGCGATGTTCCTTTCCGATTTCGAGGGCTTGAACTCTGATCTGCGAGGTAAGCCAATATTTGAAATGGGGCGGGATTTCGAGAAAATCGATCGTGATGCGGAGGTGATTGCCGATAGGGTGCTTCACTACGCGGCCAACAGAGAGTCGCTTTGCATATTGGCGGGAAGAGGTAGAGATGTGATATTGCAAAGTATGAGCTACGAGGCTCAAATTTTGCCGCGAATCACCACATTGCAAGATCTCGGCGCGCGTGCGCGGCCACCCGCTCAATGAGAAAGTACATTGTTAGTATCGCGCGAAACTTGCGCAACGGGCTTCGCGTATTTGTAGCCTCGAAAGGAGCTGGCATCTGGCCGATTGATACCGCTTACTACAGAAGGCGGTACGGTGGCCTGCTGGCGGGAAAATGACCTTGCCCCTGTTCCACGAA
>NZ_ANKP01000102.1:0-4567 GCF_000319775.1 Cupriavidus sp. HMR-1 | reverse complement strand
GCCGCGGCCGCGCACGGCGCCGGACTGGCGGCCGTTTGCGGGTAATCTGTCGGCCCGCTCGGTGGCGCAGGCGCTCGCCGTGCTCAGCGCCATGTTCCGCTGGCTCGTCGAGCAGCGCTATGTCATGGCCAATCCCTTTGCCGGCATCAAGGAGCGAGGCAGCCAGCACGCAAAGGCGGTGGCCACGACCCACGCCTTCACCGAAGGGGAATGGCTGCTGGTGCGGGCCATCGCGAACGGGCTCGAATGGTCGTACGGATGGGAAGCACCGGCGGCGCAACGGTTGCGCTTCCTGCTGGACTTCGGCTATGCCACAGGACTGCGGATCAGCGAACTAACCCAGGCGATGTTGCGCAATGTCGAGGCGGATGCCGCCGGCGATCACTGGCTGCATGTCGTTGGCAAGGGCGGCAAGCCAGCCAAGGTTACCCTGACGCCGCTGGCGCGCGTCGCGCTCGATCGCTATCTGCAGGAGCGCGGCTTACCGATCAGCCGCGCCCGCTGGGAGCCGGCCACGCCACTGGTCGGTAGCTTGGACGGAAGCGAGACCGGCATCACGGCGCTACGGCTTTGGGAGGTCATGCGCCGATTTTTCCGGTTGGCCGCAGACAACTTGGCCAGCGACTACCCACCGCTGACCGAGAAGCTCCGCCGTGCCACGCCGCATTGGATGCGGCATACCCATGCAACGCACGCGCTGGCCAAGGGCGTCGAGCTGAGCGCCGTGCGCGATAACCTGCGCCATGCGTCGATTTCGACCACGTCGATCTATCTCCACAGCGACGACGTCAAGCGGGCAAGGCAGTTTGGGCAGGCGTTCACGGCCTGAACTGCTTATTCTCAATCCGAATAAGGTGCAGTGTTTTCATAACCCCAAGGCTTATGATAGCAATTCGGCCTTATCTTGGTCAGAGGCCTTCTAGAAGCACGGCGTCTAGCTGAAAATGTGGACGGTACCGCCGACCAATTGCTTGCCCTTACACATGCCGGCTACCGGACTTGGACGCGAAACCGTCGGCTGCATTTTCCCGAGCCACGTCGTCACGCACTGCTGCTCGAAATCCTTCGCTACTGCGCTGATTCGCACCTACTGGAGTGCGCACCGTTTGAGCAAAGCCGGGTAGCGGTGGTGGAGGATGCAATGGATGCCAGATATCCGCGCTATGCTCGCCTGCACCGGGCCCGCTCAGGCGGGAGGGTACCCCCGCATCTGCAAGCAGTGGGCGGCGCAACGCGCCGATAATGGCATGGGGCAAGCATCTTCCAGTATATAAATTCTTATGGATAAACTCTGGCTCTCCGAACCTGCTAAGGCCTACGCTGATTGGCAGGCCCGCGAAGCGGCCGGCGCAGACCGCAGGCCTTTCTCAGAGCAATCGATCGTCCAGCACCGCGCTATGTTCGTTCGGTTCCACCGACACCTGGTCGGGCACGGTGCAACGCTGGCCAGCTTCGGTGCAGACCAGATCGACGCGTTCTGGCTCAGCCCAGAGGCAGCCACGTACACGCCGGCCACTCGTATGCGCTACCTGAAGCTGCTCGATCGGCTGTGCAGGCATCTGGTCGAGGCCGGCGTACGAAAAACAAATCCAGCTTCGGAGCTAGTCCAAGCGGGTCGCTGGCCGGAAGACGATCCCGAAGTCCAATTCCTTTCCCAGGACGTCGACCATCGCCTGCAGGACTTCGTCATGCCCCGCCGCGGGGATTCGCCCGAAATGCTGCAGAGACGCGCGATTGTTGCGCTCTTTCTGGGCACCGGCGTCACGGCCAGCGAGGGACGTGCCGCGCGCGTTCCGGACCTACACCCGAATGCAACGCCGCCCTATTTGCACGTGCCAGCACGTCCGCCCAAGATCTCCCGCACCGTGCACCTTGAGCCCTTTGCCATCGCCCCTTTGGCCGCTTGGCATGCTGTACGACAGAACTTGCCCGTAGATAGCGACCTGCTGTTCACGCTCAAGCGCACTGGCACACCCATCACGGACATGAGCCTTGGCAAGATTGTGCGTGAGGCCCTCGCCGCCATCGGCCAGGACGTCGAAAACATGAGCCCGAGGACCTTGCGGAATACGTTCTGCCGGCGCCTGCTGATCCGTGGCGTTGCGCCTGACGCAGTCACAGAGCGGCTTGGCCTGGCCAGCAATCGGACGGTGGTACGCATTGCCGCCACGATCGAAGAGAATTAACCCCTCTTTCGCTTAGCCCCGGGCCGCACAGTGAATCAAGACAGTCCTCAGTCGCCCCGCGCGCTCGCAGCCCTTGCACGTCTACATGACGCCGCCAGGCTACAAGGCCTTGTCTGCCACGCGACGGCATGGCACGGCGTTAGCGCCACGATTCTCCTTGAATGCGCTAGAGGGCATCGCTTTGAGCGCAGGGCCTACGGTGTCCTATACAAGGCGCCCGGTTGTCCCGAATGCAGCCGAGCCAGCATCGCAGCGAAGTTCGACAAGATCGTGGCGGATCGCGGCGGCCGGTGTTTGAACGACGGTGGATTTCTCGGTGGCGCGGCGATCCATAGAATCCGCTGCCAGCGTGGGCATGAATGGCATCCAGAAGGGCGAAGCGTGCTGGCGGGCTACTGGTGTCCCCGTTGCGCCGGCAAGCCAACGAAGCCAACGCCACACCGGCAAGCCTCAAAGTACGGCTTGGACGACTTGCACGCCAAGGCGGCCGAGCGCGGGGGAAAGTGTCTCGCGGCCGCCTGGAAGACCGGCCGCGACCATTACCCATTCGAATGCGCGGCTGGCCACCGTTGGGAAGCGATAGGCTACAAAGTTCTCAAGCAAGGGAACTGGTGCCGGGTGTGCACCGACGCCCGACTAGGCGCACAACGGACCGATGCCGACGGCTTGGCGCGCATTCACGAAGCGGCCAAAGCACACGCAGGCCAATGTCTGAGTACCGCTTACCATGGAACCAACGCCTCATACCGTTTCCGATGCGCGGTTGGGCACGAATGGGATGCGCTCGGTAACAACATCCTCCAGGGTGGCTGGTGCCGTCTTTGCCGCAACGAGGGACAAAAGCTGGGCATAGAGGCGATGCGCGCGTTGGCACGGGACCGCGGTGGTATCTGTCTCTCCGACGTCTATGTCCACGGGAAGGCCAAACTAACGTGGCAGTGCCACCGTGGCCACGTTTGGGACGCGACGCCCTCCGGTGTGAAGGCGGGCCACTGGTGCCCGTCCTGCGCGATCCTGAACACCATCGCGGCAAAGGGCCAACGCAAGCGAAAGCGCTATGAGGCTGTGGGGAAAGCGCCAGACTAGCGATTTCCCCGTTGCAAAATGCGTGTCTTCTTCGCTAAGCTCTGCCGATCCGGCACGGTGCCGGCATTCTCGAAACAGGAGCTCCATGGCAACGAAGAAGACGGCCGCCCCGAAGACTGCGGCGAAGAAACCGGCAGCGCCGGCGAAGAAGGCTGCGCCCGCAGCGAAGAAGGCGGCCGCCGCACCCGTGGCAAAGCCGCTGAAGGACACCTTCAACAAGTCGAGCCTGCTCGCGCACCTGGTTACGCAGACCGAACTGGACAAGAAGACGGTGCAGACCGTACTCGCCCACCTCGAAAGCACGATTGCCAGCGCCATCCACAAGAAAGGGGCAGGCGAATTCACGTTCCCGGGCCTGTTCAAGGTGTCGGCCATCCAGGTGCCGGCAACCAAGAAGCGCTTTGGGCGGAACCCTTTCACTGGCCAGGACCAGTGGTTCGCCGCAAAGCCGGCTTCTGTCAAGGTGAAGGTGCGCCCGCTGAAGAAGCTGAAGGATGCAGCACTGTAGTTCGAGCTAGCCGTAGAAAAGAGAAAGGCCCGACACAATCTGTCGGGCCTTTCTCTTTCCGCTATCGCTCGATGCTCAGTTCCAAATCATCGCCCTCAGTCCCGCTCGGGGTGAATGTCACCGAGGTACCATCCTCGAAGACCAATGCGATGACGTTGTGACTCGTGTAGTCGACCGAAGAAACGCGACGACCGACAAGCTGGCGGCGGACTTCGGCCAGGCTAACATAGCTTTCGTCCGCTCCCTCTGGAAAGCTTGCAGAAGCTCTTGCACGTTTGATGGACATATTGGATTTTCTTGCCCTTCCATTGCCTTGTTAGTCGAGCATCCCGTGGTAGCGTCCGACGGCGGCAACCGCTTCCACGAAGCGCTTCGCCGTAGCACGATCCATGATGACGGTCTTTCCATCAACAGTTAGATAGACACTGTCCTCCGGATAGTACGATGAACGTCCAAGTTCAAGTTCGAACTCCGTTTTGCCGCCCTGATCACGGACGGTCTCTTCAAAGTACATCGTCGTAGCCATCATTCTCCTTCTTCTCACTTCGGCGACCGGCCGAGCGGGGCGCAGCGCGCCAGGTAACCTAGCTATTGGTGTTCTTGTGCTTCATGGTATGTCACTTTCACTGCGGCACCGAGTGCATCGTACTCTGCGTTAGAAAAACTCGCATCTGCTCGATGCTGGTAAGCATGAATGCCACGTCAGAGGCCGTTTCAGAATACAACGGGCGCCGGTTCGCCGTTGGGTTGGAAAGAAAAATGCCCGCCGTTCCTTTAACAGGCTGCT
>NZ_ANKP01000101.1:0-14203 GCF_000319775.1 Cupriavidus sp. HMR-1 | reverse complement strand
CGGCGCGCGCGGCGGCGGCGCGCGGGCGTGCGCCCAGCGAGTTGCCATCGAGGTAGATCACGCCCTCGGGCAGGGCGAACTGTTCGCGCAGTGCGCGGAGCGGGTCGTCCCGGTCCAGCGTCTGGCAGTGTGCTCGGGTCAGCGTTGTCATGCGGTCTTCGTCCGTTCGAAATCGGTTCGTGAATGTCAGGGGAGCTCGCGCAGCACGGCGCGCACCGGGCTCGCGTCGAGCGTGGCCAGGCGCAGCGGCAGCGCGATCAGTTCGTAGTCGCCGGCCGGCACCTCGTCGAGGACGATGCCTTCGAGAATGGCAAGCTGGTGGTCACGCACGGCGTGGTGCGCGTCCATCGTCTTCGAGGTTTCGGGATCGAGCGACGGCGTGTCGATGCCGATCAGCTGGACCCCATGGCGGGCTAGCAGCGAGATCGTCTCCGGCGCCACGGCGCAGAAAGCGGAATCCCATATGCCTTGCGGCGCCTGCGTGTAGGTGCGCAAGAGCACACGCGGCGGCGTGCCGGCCAATGCGTGCGCGATGTGATGCGGTTCCACGCGCGGTGCCGCGCCAATACAGTGGATCACCCGGCACGGGCCCAGGTAGGCGTCCAGCGGAACGGCTCCGATCGGCGCGCCATCCGCCGCGTAGTGCAGCGGGGCGTCGGCATGGGCGCCAGTGTGCGGCGACATCGTGATGCGGCCGACGTTCACCGGGCAGTGCTCGTCGAGTTGCCAGGCCGGGTCATGCTGGAACGGTGTGTCGCCAGGCCAGACTGGCGTGGCGGGCGAAACGGCCGGGGAAATATCCCAGATGCGGCGACCGTCGTGTCTGTGGGGGGCTTGGGGCATGGTGTCTCGCGTCTGCGCTTTTTCTCGGGCGCGGTGTGTGTGGGCATCATAGTCAAACTGCCCGAAAAAAGCCTTGCGAAATGGGCCGTCGATTTGGCCTTCTTTCGCATAAAATTGCGTATCAATTCTGGAAATTCGTGGATTCTGCGAAATGAACCTTGATCCGATCGATCTGCGCATCCTGACGTGCCTGCAGGAGAACGGCCGCATCAGCAACCAGGACCTGGCCGACCGCGTGGCGCTGTCGCCGTCGGCGTGCCTGCGGCGCGTGCGGTTGCTGGAAGAGAGTGGCGTAATCGGCGGCTACCACGCGTGGTTCGACGCCGAAAAGCTCGGGCTGGAGATCGAGGCCATCGTGCAGGTGTCGATGCGGCACGACGTGGAGGGGTGGCACGACACGTTCAACGCGGTCGTGCAGACGTGGCCGGAAGTGCTCACGGCCTATGTGATCACGGGGGACAGCAACTACATCCTTCGCGTTCAGGCGCGCAACCTGAAGCACTACTCGGATTTCATCGTGAACCGGCTCTATCGCACGCCGGGTGTCATGGATATCCGCTCGAACATCGTCCTGCAGCGGATCAAGACCGACGGATCGCCGCTGGCGATCGTGAAGGAAGCGGGCGGCTAGCCTAGCGGTCGAGCGGCGAAAGCGTGGAGAACTGGGCGCCCTGGAACACCAGCGGCTGTCCGCCGGTATCGAAAATGCCGCAACGTTCGACCTCGCCGACGAAGATCACGTGATCGCCTTCGTCATAGCGGCTGCGGTTGTGGCATTCGAACCATGCCAGCGCGTTGGCAAGGATGGGCAATCCGGTGGCGGAAAGGCGATAGTCGACGCCGGCGAACCGGTCGCCCTTGAGCGTGGCAAAGCGCTGGCAGAGGTCGAGCTGCGACGCCGCCAGCACGTTGATGATGTAGTGCGAGCCGTCGCGGAACATCGGCAGGCTGTTGGCGCGCGTGGCCATGCTCCACAGTACCAGCGGCGGATCGAGCGATACCGAGTTGAACGAACTCGCGGTGATGCCGACGAAAGGAGCGCCGTTGGCGTGCGGGTGGCCGGCCGCGCGCGTCGTGATCACGGTCACACCGGTGGCGAACTGCGACAGCGCCCGCTTGAAATGCTGGCTGTCGAAATCGGGGGCGGTGGCCTTGCGCGCCATGATCGGGGTCTCGGCCTCGGGTATGCCCATGTCTCGGGCTTCACACAAATCCATGATCTTCATATCGGGATGGCCGCCTTGCATTCAACGCGTATCAACCTAATCCGCGTTTGCGATGTTTTCGGTGGTTTTTCGCACAAAGCAGGCGAGCCAACGTTGCCTGCGATTGTAGCGGAGTCCAGCCAATCACCGCTGAAGTGACGTTGGAAGCCGTCGGGGCGCGTTAAAGTCGGCAGCAAGCGCGCCCAGTGCTTATCCTAGACAGGACGCCTGCGCGAGCCAGCGTGGCGTCCGCGACTGGAAGGGGACGAGCAAATGGACCATGGCCTTGAAATCGCCACGCTCGGTGGCGGCTGCTTCTGGTGTCTGGAGGCGGTCTACCAACAGGTCGCCGGTGTGCGCGCGGTGGAATCGGGATACACGGGCGGGCACGTCAGCCAGCCCACCTATCACGAGGTTTGCGCGGGAGATACCGGGCACGCCGAAGTGGTGCGGGTGACATTCGACCCGTCCGCGATCAACTATCGCGAGATCCTTGAAATCTTCTTTTCAATCCACGATCCGACGCAACTGAACCGACAGGGTAACGATGTCGGCACACAGTACCGCTCCAGCATTTTCACGCATTCAGAGGCGCAGCGTGCGGTCGCCGAGTATGTGATTGGCAAGCTGGTTGCCGAGCATGTCTACGATGCGCCGATCGTGACACAGGTGGAGCCGGAGCAACCCTACTGGCCCGCCGAGGCCAGCCACCAGAATTACTACCAGGAGCACCCGGCGCAAGGGTACTGCGCGTTTGTGATCTCGCCGAAGCTGACGAAATTCCGGCGCGATTTCTCGCACCGGATGCGGCGCTAGGTCGTCAGCTTCCCGGCGATTACCTCAGCGAGCCGCGCGATGCTCAACGGCGCGCAGCCTTCGGCGTTATTGCTGACGATGACATAGGCGGGCTGGCCGGCGCGCAGCGTACGCACGACCACGTCAGCGATGGCGTGGCGCGTTTCGGCGTCTTCGTCCACGAGCTTGTCGAATGGCGAGAATGCCTGCTCGGCCATCGAATAGGACCGGCCTTCGCGCAGCATCCAGCGCAAGACCAGCGGGCCGGGCGCGCCATCGTCCATCAATGCCTGCGCCGCAGCCTGACGTTGCACGGGTGGCAGACGGTCACGCGCGGCCAGGCAGAAACGCACGCCGCGCTCGCGCAGCATGCGGATGTAGCGGGGTGTCAGCAGCGCCGCGTCACGGATCTCCACGGCATAGCAGGCATTTGGCGTCACCGCGCGGTCCAGCGCGGGCAGTTCGGCAAGGAAGGCGTCCAGCCGTGCCAGGAAAGCGGGGCCGTCATCCGCCATGCCAGCCAGCGGTGAAAGCTGGAACAGCAGAGGGCCGCAGCGCGGGCCGAGCCCGCTCGTGGCCGGCTCGATGAAGTCACGGATTGCGATCTCGGCATTGAGGAACGCGGCGTTCTGCAGCCGACCGGCGCCATCGGGGCCGCGCAGCCATGCGTCGCACACGCTGGCGGGCGCCTTGACCAGAAAGCGAAAGTCTTCGGGCACCTGCGAGGCGTAGTTCAGGTAATCGGCCAATGGAATCGGGCCGTAGAAACCGCGGTCGATGCCAGCCGCGCGCAGCAGCGGATGCTGGCCACAGGCACTCAGACCTTTGCGTGAGAGCAGGCTCTCGGTGTACTGGCCGTCGTAGGTAATGCCGTGCCAGCCGGGATAGGACCAGGACGAGGTGCCGAAGTAGAGATTTGGCGGCAGTTGCTTCGCGAGCGCCTGCAACGCGGCGTCGGGCGTCCAAGGTTGGACGATCTTGCCAACGGGCTTTTTCTTTTCGGGATCGCCCGCCGCAGGTCGGGCGGCGGGCTTCGCAACGGGCGGCGATGCCGGGGCATCGCCGAATAGGTCGAGGTTCTCAGTCAAGCGTCAGGAAGGCGTACCGATCGGAGACGCGTAAATATAACGCCGCGACGTCGGGAATGTGTCGGCATTGCGATCGGCCTTCTGGCATACCACCTGGTAGATCGACATCTTCCCGCTTGTGAATGCGTGCGAGCAGCCCGCCAGATAGATGCGCCAGATGCGGAACTTCTTCTCGCCGACCATCTCGCGGATGGTATCGGCATTGGTCTCGAAATTCTCCGCCCAGTGACGCAGCGTCTGCGCATAGTGGCGGCGCAGCAGTTCCACGTCGAAGGCTTCGAGGCCGCCTTTCTGCATCGTGGTCAGCACCATGCCGATATGCGGCAACTCGCCCTGTGGGAACACATAGCGATCCATGAAGCCCGAGCCATCCATCGGTATCTCGCCGCTGTCTGGGTCGGTGGCGGTAATGCCGTGGTTCATCGCCACGCCACCTTCGGCCAGCAGGTCGCGCATACGGGCGAAATAACCCGGCAAGTTATCCTTGCCGACGTGTTCGAACATGCCGACGCTCGTGATGCGGTCGAATTGCCCGCTGATGTCGCGATAGTCCTGCAGGCGGATCTCGATGCGGTCCTGCAGGCCCGCAGCCCTCACGCGCGCGGTCGCCAGATCGAACTGGTTCTGTGACAGCGTGATGCCCACGCACCTGGCGCCAAATTTTTGCGCGGCTCGCAGCACCAGCGCGCCCCAGCCGCAACCGATGTCGAGCAGCGTCTGCCCAGGTTCCAAGCGGATCTTGGTCAGGATATGGTCGATCTTCTTGATCTGCGCGGTGGCCAGGTCTTCGTTGCCGTTCTCGAAGTACGCACATGAATAGACCATGTTCGGATCGAGCCAGAGCTTGTAGAAGTCGTTGGAAACGTCGTAGTGATACTGGATCGACGCCTTGTCCTCGGCCTTGGTGTGCGTGAAATGCTGCGCCACCTTGTTCAGCACGCCGCCCGCACGGCGGGCGGCGGCGGCGGAGAGACCGTATCCCACCTTGATGATGTCGGCCAGGCGCCCATCGAGGTCGATCTTCTCCTGGACATACGCTTCACTGAGGTTGTCCAGGCTGGGTACTAGCAAGAATGGCAGCGCGGAGGCTTCGCGCACGGTCAGCGTGACGGCGGGTCTGTCAAAGCTGCCGAGCTGATATTCGCTGCCATTCCAGAGTCGGAGCTTGACGGGCAAATTCGAGTGCTCGCGCACATCGGCAATCCAGCTATCGAGTTGCTTGTCCAGGGTCTGCTTGAAAAACATGCGGCTTTCTCCCGATTGGTTGGTTATCCCTCTCGAACGAATGCCCCACGGTCTGCTGCGATCACTGCGCGTTCATACGCAGCGCTGGCCTTGGGGTGCGCACCGGTGCATAGCCGGTGCAGCAACCGTCAAACTTTACGCCAATTTTTGAAATTGTGCAGTGCAGGTCCTTCATTGGACAAATGTCTATCAGACCTCGCAGACGCTGATGGCGTCAGGGCGAGAGCCGCACGATTTGCCAGTTTCCATCGGCGTTCTGGCGATAGGCGATTCGATCGTGCAGGCGCGAAGGGCGGCCTTGCCAGAACTCGATCCAAGTCGGTTTGAGCCTGTAGCCGCCCCAGTGCGGCGGGCGCGGCGGGTTCTCGCCGAACTTGCTGCGGAAATCCGCTTCGCGCGCTTCGATCACGTCGCGCCCTGCAACCTCGCGGCTCTGTTCGGATGCCCAGGCACCCAGGCGTGAACCGAGCGGCCGCGACGCGTAGTAGGCGTCGCTCTCCGCGCCCTCGACCTTCTCGACGATACCTTCGACTCGGACCTGCCGTTCGAGCTGCACCCAATGGAACAACAGCGCCGCGCGCGGGTTGGCCAGCAGGTCCACGCCCTTGCGGCTTTCGTAATTGGTGAAGAATGTGAAACCGTCGGCATCCATGCCCTTGAGCAGCACGATGCGCGCGGACGGCTGGCCGTCGGCGCCCACGGTGGCCAGCGTCATGGCGTTCGGCTCGGGCAGCTTGGCTTGCATGGCTTCGTCGAACCACGACTGGAACTGGCGAATCGGGTCGGGAGCGACGTCGGTTTCGGAAAGCGCGCTCAGCATGTAGTTGCGGCGCAGGTCTGCGAGTTGGGTCATGTCGCGTATCAGGAAGGTTTGCGTTCCGCGCACGAATCGCGCGGATAAGCGTACTTCGAGTATAGCGAATGCGCTGCACGCTGCATTTGCGTTGCCGCAACGCGCTCAGGGCACCCCGGGGGGCGCACCGGGTGCTTCAGTCGGGCAGGGCGATCTTGCGCGACTGCCTGCGCGAGTAGTAACCCGCCATGCCCATCGCGCCGGCCATCGACAGGAAGATCGGCAACATGCCGAGCGCCGTGCCGACCACGCCGAAGGTCAGCGGCCACACCACCTGGCTCGTGTTCAGTACCGCCGAACGCAGGCCAAGTGCCTCGCCGGCGCGACCCGAAGGCGACACCGTGTGCAGGATGTTCATGACGTTCGGCTGGGCGCTGCCCAGCGCGAGGCCGAGCACGAATGCCAGGCTGCACATGAGCCAGAAGTGCGACACGAACGGATAGACCAGATACGCCATCGCGCCCACGGTCAGCGCCAGGCGGATGATCCGCCATTCCGAAAAGTGGCGCGACACCATCGGCATGGCCACGCGGATCGCCAGCGTGGCGATCGAGAACGCACCGAGCACCCAGCCGATCGACGACGGAGACAGCCCGATATGCGTGCCCTGGATCGGAATCAGGAACGCGTGGAGATCCCACGCGGCCGAAAGCACGGCGCTGGCAATGAACACCGCGCGCAACTCGGGGTGCTGGAGCAGATCCAGCGTCGAGCGGCGCGAGCCGTCCTCGATGGCGATCCTGCCTGCGTTGCCGCCTTGCGCGGGCAGGCGCGGACGCACGTACTGCAGGCCAGCCTGGCCGACCAGCGCGATGACCACCAGCACGCAGAATGCCGCACGGTATCCGGCGTGCTCGATCATATAGCCCATCGCCACGGGACCCAGCGTGCCGGAAATGGACAGGCCCAGTGCGTGCAGCGTGTAGTTGCGCAGGCGGGTCTCGTTGGTCGATACCTGACCAATCAGCAGTTGCATGGCCACCTGCACGAGCATGAAGCCCACGCCGATCAGCGCGCAGGCACCGTACAGCGAGGCGATGTCATGCCAGACCGCCGGCAGCAGCGTGCCGGCCACTACCATCAGCGAGCCCGCCGTCATCGGCAGACGTGGCCCGATCTCGTCAATGCGCTTGCCGGCGCGAATCGCCAGGAACATCGGCAATAGCGCGTAGAGCGACATGAGGATGCCCAGCGTCACGGTGGACGCCTTCAACGAGATGGCAAAGAGGGAAACGACGACGCGACTGGCGTTGAACGCCAAATGGTTGCACACCGTCAGCGCGATCAGCCAACTGATCGGGGGGACGGCGGCGTGGGGCAACGTCATGGGGGCGCGGTGGCAATGGGGTGGTTCGCGCCGCCGGCAACGATTCAGGGGCCCAGGCGATAAGACGCGCGAAAGAAAAACCAGTGCGGCGCGAGGCCGCACCAGACAAGGTCGTCAATGGCTGGACTGGACCAGCAACGGCAACCGTTGTTCGCCATTGTGTTAAATGCTTGCTTAGTCAATGGCCGTTTGATTATGCGACTGACGTCGGGCATGCACAACGTTGGTGAAGAGGGGAAGTGCAAATCCGCAACAGATTCTTTCAGCGATCTGTTGCGCGGAAGCCATGCGTAACGCATGGCCGGCCTTCAGCCCCCCTGGAAGAGCTGCGCATCGTTGGCAGGACGCGACGGATTGTGCGGTGCAGCGGGGACAGATGGGGTGGATGCGGGCTGCCGGTTCTTTGGACCGGGCTTGCCCGGCGGCGTGGCAATGACAGGCCGCTTTTTCAGGTTCGCCAGCAGCTTGCCGCACTGGCTGTCCTCTGCCGGCGAGATGTCGAGCAGGGGGACCACCAGTGCGACAGGCGCCGTAAATGCCAGCGCCAGCGCGCTGCCGGCGCGCAGTGCCAGGATGGCGTAGTTCGGACTGACGGACGGCTTCTTGAATGTTCCTCCGACGTAGAGCGGCGAGCGCAGCGAGAAGATGCGTAACCCCTTGGAATCGGGATGAATCGTCAGTGCCAGCTGCTCTTCCTTGAAGTCGATCGCGCCATCAGTCTTGATCACGGCATCCTGCGTGTCGAGCACAAACGTCTGCGCCTGGGCCACGCCATTGGTGAAGCCGAACGCGCTGACGCCGCAATTGATCTGCACCGGCTTGTCGCCGAAGAGCTTCGAAATCACCACGCTGCCGACGTTCAGGCCGATTGCCTCGAGGATGAACTTGCTGACCGTGCCATTCTCGACCAGCAGCCGGGCTTCGCCGTTCGCCGAGCCGAGCAGCGCCGCGACCGAGTTGCCGGTGGCGGTCAGCCTGGCACCGCCGTTGACCTCGCCGACGCTCGCGTGCATCGATTCGATCTTCGGGAAAAGCTGCCGGATCTGCAGATGGCGGGCGTGCATGTCGATCATGGCGGCCATCGGCTCGCGCTTGCCATCGAGCTGGATCGTCGAGACGAGGTTGCCGCCGGCCAGGCCGAAATTGAGGGGATCGAGCCGCAACACACCATCGGTCAGCTTGACGTGCGTGGCCAGTTTCGTGATCGGCAGCGTTTCGTCGCGAACGATGCGCTCTCCCGTGAACGTCACGTCAGCATCGATGGCATCCCAGCGCTCGGTATGAAAGGGCGCCACTGGCAGCACCTTGTTCGCGGGCTGCTTGACCGTGCTTTCCGCGGCGGCCTGGCCGGGCTTGGCCTCGGCGCCGATGATCGGCGCGAGGTCGGCGAACAGCAGCTGTTTCGACACCAGCTCACCGGACAGCAGCGGTCGTGGCGCGCGCTGCGCGAACGTCAGCGTGCCACCGAGGTCACTGCTGCCAACCTTGCCCGTGAAATTTCGGTATGTATAGGACGATGCGCCTTTCTTGAGTGTGGCCACCAGCCGGCCGCGTGTTTCGTACGGCGGCGTGGATGGCAGTACCACGCCGGTCAGCGCGTAGAGCCGCGCCATGTTGTCGCCGGACAGCACCAGACTCACGTCCAGCGCACCCAGTTCCGCCGGATTGGTCAGCGTTCCCTCGATTCGGGCCCGCGTGCCGCCGACGCGTACATCGGCCTGGAGTGGGAAAGGTTTGCTGGTGTCGCGCAGACTCAGCGCGGTGCCGGCCTTGCCCGTCGCATTGATCGTGGCCTGGTTGTAATGGCCGACGACCTTCCAGCGGATGCCATACCGGCTTTCGGGTTTGCTTTCCGTCTTGTTTGGCGCGCCTGCGGAAGCCGCCGAGGCGTCAGCGGGCGGGGCCAGCGCGCCGTCGCGTTCCTGATCGTAGAGTGGCTGGTCGCCGATGGTGTCGAGCGTGGCCTGCAACTCGATCTTCTCCGCGCCGTCGTTCAGGGACAGGTTGCCGCGTTCCAGCACGATTTCGCCAACATCGAGATGCCACGGCGACTCGCCGGTTTCCGGCCCGGTATCGAATGTCCAGTTGTTACGGCGGTCGGCCAGGCGTTCGAGCCAGACGGCCGGGCTGTCCACGACGATCGTTGGCACGCTGATCTCGTGCGTCAGGAGGGGGGCTGGCCGCAGGATAAAGATCAGCTCGCGGATGGTGGCGAGGCTCGGCTGCTTGGCCCAGTCCGGGTTGCCGACCGTGATGTCCTTGGCCGACAGGCGGGGCCACGGCACCAGCGTGCGCCAGCCGGCTTCGCCCTCGGCACGTTTCCAGGTCACCGTCAGGTCACCGTTGATGGCGAACGGGCGGCCGATGGCCTGTGTGACCTTGTCGTTGAGCCACGGCTTGATACGATTCCAGTCGAAGGTCAGGACGACGACGACCACCAGCGCGATCAGCGCCAGGGGCGTGAACAGGCTCAAGAGAGCGATCGTGCGGCGGCGGTGCGAGGCGGGCATGGGAAAGTTATCTCCTGGTGTCAGCCATGCGGCGGATCAACCACTATGCCTATTGTAGGGAGGCAATGCCAATGCGTTTGTCCGCCTTTGACTGACTTTCAGAATTCTGGCGCCGACCCGGAGGCGGCGGCTGGCATAAAATGCCGGCACGGTTCGTCGGCAGCCGGTGCCGGCAGACACAGCAACAAGAACGCATGACCCTTACCCCCACGCCTCTCGCGACGCAGGACCTGCCTGCGCCGTTGTCTCACGAAAGCCCCGAGGACGATGACTATCATCGCCGCTTTGGCGGCGTTGCGCGCCTGTATGGCGCCGAAGGCATGGCGCGGCTCGAAGCGGCCAATGTCTGCGTGATCGGCATCGGCGGGGTGGGAAGCTGGGCAGCCGAGGCATTGGCTCGCAACGCTGTGGGCCGCCTGACGCTGATCGACCTGGACCACATCGCGGCATCGAATACGAACCGGCAGATCCATGCGCTGGGCGACGCCTATGGCCGTGCCAAGGTGGACGCGATGGCCGAACGTATCGTGGCGATCAACCCGCGCTGCCGCGTGACGGCCGTGGACGACTTCGTGACCGAGGACAACGTGCAGGCCCTGTTGTCGGGGTTCGACTACGTGATCGACGCTATTGATGCCGTGAAGGTCAAGACCGCGATCCTCGGATGGGCGCGCCGCGAGGATGCTCGCGTGA
Organism: Cupriavidus sp. HMR-1; assembly: GCF_000319775.1. Taxonomy (NCBI): domain Bacteria; kingdom Pseudomonadati; phylum Pseudomonadota; class Betaproteobacteria; order Burkholderiales; family Burkholderiaceae; genus Cupriavidus; species Cupriavidus sp. HMR-1. The sequence continues at coordinate 3,644 of NZ_ANKP01000101.1, read as the reverse complement.
TCACGTGTGGCGGGGCGGGCGGTCAGCTCGACCCGACGCGCGTGCGCATCGAGGATCTGGCCCGCACGATCCAGGACCCGCTGCTGGCCAAGGTTCGTGGCAACCTGCGGCGCCAGTGGGGCTTTCCGCGTGATCCGAAGAAGAAGTTCGGCATCCAGGCTGTCTACTCTGACGAACCGCTGCGCTATCCCGAGCCCGAACAGCAGGCGTGCGAGATCGACGAGGTGCCGCCCGCGCCACGCCAGGGCCCGCAGGGGCTGGCCTGCGCGGGTTTTGGCTCCTCGGTGGCCGTGACTGCCGTGTTCGGCTTCGTGGCTGCTTCGGCCGTGATCGGGGCGATTGCCTCAGGCGGCTAATGCCGCGAGCAGCCGCTTGATGTCCGCCTCTTGGGGCGCGACGTTGTCGAAGTAGATCAGTTCGGGATATTCCGCCGGCTCGGGCAGGAAGCGGCGCGTGCGATAGGCGTCCCAGTGGGCGAGCTTGTAGGCGTCGTTGGGGTTGCCGCGCCGCACGATTCGGGCCTGCGCTTCGCTTTCGGGCAGGTGCACCCAGACGACATGGGTCCGCGTGCCTTCGGGTACACGCAGCCACGAGGGGTCGGTGAGTTGGTGCGCGCGGATTTCGCGCGAGAGCGGGCCGACCACGATCACGCTGATACCGAGCATCAGGTTTTCACGAGCGGTATCGAGCAGGCCTTCGTATTCGGGGTCCCGCAGGTTGTCGAGATAGGCGGGGCTGTCGCGATCATTCGGATCGCCAGTGATCGCCCGCATCGCGGCGGCGCTGTAGCGGCCGTAGAGCGTGTCCTTGTCCAGCAGGCAGAAGGGTTCGCCGGTGGCCTGCATCAGCGGGCCGATCAGCTTGTGGGCGAGGGTGGTCTTACCGGTACCGGCATGGCCGCAGAAGAAAATCAATCGTGGCATCGCACGTGTCCAGCGTGAGGCATGAGCCGCAAGGATAGCGTCATTTGCCGCGCCGTTTGCGGGAAATCAGACCAGACTGGTGCGGAATGGGTATGCTTGCCGACAGTTCACGGCTTCCTTATCCTGCGGTTCCATGACCAATACCGACTCCTACGCCGACCCCTACGCCGGCCTTTCGGCCGAAGGCCTGCCCGACGATCTGCGCCTTGGCGAGCCCGTCACCGATGCCACGCACGCCGAATTCCTCCAGTTGCTCGCCGCCATGGAAAAAGCCGACGATGCCGGTTTCCTGGCCGCTTTCGAGGAGTGGATCGAGCATACGCACCACCACTTCGAGCAGGAGGAGCAGTGGATGGAAGCGATGCAGTTCGGCCCGCGCTTCTGCCACACCAACGAGCACCAGGGTGTGATGTCCGTGGCCAAGGCCGTGCGCGACAAGATCGTGGAGGAACGGGCTGACCCCGAGGGTCCGGGCAAGGGCGCGCTGTCGCTGGGCCGCCGCCTGACGGGTGAGTTGTCGGGGTGGTTCGACAATCACGTGAAGTCGATGGACACGATGATGGTCGAGCACATGAAAGCCAACGGCTTCTCGCTGGTCGAGGCGCCAGCGGCCTGACGGTCCGGCTGGACCGTCAGCTACCTCAAACTCAGTTCAGGACGGTGGCGAGCTGGCGGCGCCACCGTGATACCGCCGGGTCGTCGCCCATGAGCTCGAACACCGAGAGCATGGTCTTGCGGCCGACGTCGTCTTCGAACCCGCGGTCGCTCCGCACGATTTCCAGCAGTTGCTCAAGCGCGGCTTCGTACTCGCGCCGGGCGATCAGCACTTGCGCCAGATCCAGCCGCGCTGGCAGATCGGCCGGATTCGCCGCCACCCGCGCCTTCAGTTCGGCGCCATCGGGCAGATCGCCCACCCCCTTCATGGCTTCAAGGCGCGTTTGCAGCGCGGCATACGCATCTTCCTGCGTGGCGCGCGGAGAGAGCAGACCGAACTCGGTTTCCGCATCGGCGATCTTGTTGCCGTCCAGCAGGAACCCGATGTACGTGAGGCGTGCCGTGTCTGCGCCCGGATCGTAGGCCAGTGCCGCCTGGAACGACGCCTGCGCGGCTTCGCGGTCGCCGGCGGCGGCCAGTTCGACGGCTTCGCGCAGCGCCAACTCGCCCGGATTCGGCGTCAGGCGATCCAGGAATTCCCGCAGTTGCGATTCCGGTAGCACGCCGATGAACTGGTCGACGGCCTGCCCGTCAGCAAATGCCACCACATGCGGAATGCTGCGCACGCCGAAATGGGCGGCCAGCTCCTGGTTCTCGTCGACGTTGACCTTTGCCAGTCGCCACTTGCCGCCAGATTCCGCCTCCAGCTTTTCCAGCATCGGTCCCAACGTGCGGCACGGGCCGCACCACGGCGCCCAGAAGTCGACTAGCACGGGGACCTGGCGCGACATCTCAATGACATCGGCTTCAAAGTTCTGCAGGGTGACGTCGCTCATTGTTCTGCACCTCGGAATTGAAAAGACCGTCGGGTACGGCCTGCCTTCTTATTGTGAGGGCGTAAGCGCCGAAAACAACCTCAGCAACCCCACGTGGGGGAGGGGTGGGAAAACATCCTGTTGAAAATAGAACGGTCGTTCAGTTATATTGCTTGACCGATACGCGAGGCCTACCTCGCGACGCTAGCGATTCCAGAAATCCGGTCGACGTCCGACCGTCCGCAGGAGACACCATGACCACAACGCCGTCCGTTCGCCCCCATTTCCAGTTCTGGCCCAAGCGGGTGCCGACGAGCATCGTGCTGCCGGAGACTTCGCTCTGGTACAACCTCGAAGTCTCGGCGCACCGTTATGCGGACAAGGCGGCGATTCGCTATTTCGGCAATGCGATCACGTTCCGTGAGCTGGAGGCGCAAGCCACCGCGCTGGCAGGCTGGCTGCAGCAGAAGGCAGGGGTGAAGAAGGGCGATCGCGTGTTGCTCTACATGCAGAACTGCCCGCAGTTCATCATCAGCTACTACGCGATCCTGCGTGCCGATGCCGTGGTGGTGCCGGTCAATCCGATGAACCGGTCCGAGGAATTCAAGCATTACGTGACCGACGGCCAGGCGCGCGTGGCCATCTGCACGGCGGATCTGGCCGCGGGCGTGATGCAGGCCGACGCCGAGCTGCCTGCCGATGAGCGCCTCCAGCATCTGCTCGTGACTCAATACGCCGATGCCCTGCCGCCGACCCACGAGCATCCCGAGGACGCGCCGCCGGCCTGGCTCACCGCCGAGCATCCGCTGCCGGACAACGCCACGCCGTGGGCCAAGGCGCTTGCCGCCGGCCTGAAGCCAGGCCCGCATACCGCCGGACCGGATGACATGGCCGTGATGCCGTACACCTCCGGCACCACCGGCTTCCCGAAAGGTTGCATTCATACCCATCGCTCGGTGATGCACAACATCGTCGGCGGCTCGACGTGGTCGGGCAGCGGCGCGGAATCAGTAATCCTGTCGGTGCTGCCGCTGTTCCACGTGACGGGGATGCAGTACGGCATGAACGGTCCGATCTATAGCGGCGCGACGGTGGTAATGCTGCCGCGCTGGGATCGCGAAGTGGCTGGCCACCTGATCTCGCGCTACCAGGTCACGCACTGGACCAATATCCCGACGATGGTGATCGACTTCCTGGGCAGTCCGAACCTGGCGTCGTTCGACATGAGCAGCCTGCGCTATATCGGCGGGGG
>NZ_ANKP01000100.1:0-40223 GCF_000319775.1 Cupriavidus sp. HMR-1 | reverse complement strand
CGGCCGCCAGCCCGGCCACGGCCCTTGCGCGGCGGGCCAGCCGGCTGTGGGATGGGCAACCGCCCTTGCCCTGTCCGTGGGCAAGTTCACTGGCGACCTGCCAAAGACCGAGGCGTCGATTGAAAACAATGCGATGGGTACGATTCATGAGTACTTCCGTGATCTGAAGCGGCGACGTGGCCGGCAGGCACCGAGGACCGTGGGAGTCGTGCGTTGCCTGGTGGTATCGGGAGGGCGCTATACCGCGCGCCGGTGCCAATGGCGTCTTTCCGTCCGCCCGCCGCGCGGACATGGAAGTTGTCCCGATTCGACTTGCTGCGCTGTGTCGGTGGCAGGCTGGCGGCCGCAACGCTTGATGATTCGCTTCAGATTCATGACGACTTCCCCGGAGCCGGTGGCCAAGTCGATGAACGACTCGATGACCGACTTGATGACCGACTTGATGACCAATGGCATCCACGCCGTGTGCGTGACCCGGCGTGGTGCGGTGTTTGGAATAGGAATGCGTGACCTGGCAGCCGCGGGATGCTCGGCCTGCCACCCGTGCCCTGACCGTGTCTTGGACGTGCCTTGAGGCAGGAGGCAATTAGATAAGTGACGGCAACGCCTGCCTATCACTGCAAACTGGTATTTCGCCGCGATGCGCCAGCAGGGCGACGGCACCACCGCGAATCCCGGCGACATACCCCACTAAATACTGGTTTCAAGGGATGGCCCGGTGTGGTCGGCGCGCCGCATAATGCGCGCTGATCCGTTTCTCTGGGAGCCCGGGCCGATGCCCTTGCGCATGCTTGCCGCCGATCTGACCTTGCCTGCGCCGGCGCTGCTGGTGGAGGACGACCCGTTGGTCGCTCGCCGGCTGGAGAACCTGCTGCAACAACTCGGCTATGCGCCAGACGCGCTTGTACTGGCCGCCTCGCTGGCCGAAGCGCGCGCCCGCGTGGCGGACCAGCCCGTGGCACTGGCACTGGTGGATCTGGGCCTGCCCGACGGCAGCGGCATCGACCTGATCGCCGAGTTGCGCGCGGCCGACCCAGGACTGGGCATTCTGGTGATTTCTGCCTGGAGCACCCAGGATGCGATCCTGGCCGCGCTGCGTGCCGGGGCCACCGGCTACGTGGTCAAGGAGCGCGACGATCTGGAAGTTGCAATGGCCCTGCGCAGCGTGCTGCGCGGCGGCGCGCCCATCGACCCGTTCATCGCCCGGCGCATCATTGAGGAACTGCATCCCGGCCCGAGCGATTCGGCCAACGCGCAGACGCCCGAACCATCGGCCGAACGCCTGAGCCCGCGCGAACACCAGATCCTGCGACTGGTGGCGGACGGGCTGGGCAACCGCGAGATCGCCGAGCACCTGTTCCTGTCGCGCTACACCGTGGAATGCCACATCAAGCATATCTATCGCAAGCTCGCCGTCTCGTCGCGCACCAGGGCGATCAACGCGGCGCGCTCGCGTGGCTTGCTGGGATGAAGGGCTGGCTCGCCTGCCTCGCGCACCTCGTGCTGTGGCTGGTTGCGGCGTCGGCCTGGGCGCAGACACCAACGGCCCAATGCTCGGTGCGCATCCTCACCGTCAGCACGGCCGAAGCGGGCCCGCAAGGCGCACGCCCCGATCCCTCGCAATGGCGCACGGTCACGTTGCCCGACGACTGGAGCCGCCGTCAGCCCGGCTTCGGCGGTAGCGTCTGGTATCGCCTCGACTGGCAGCGCGAATGCCCGGGCACACAGCGCGAACCGGTCGCGCTGGTACTGCAATCGGTGGTGATGGCGGGCGAAGCCTTCATCAACGACGAGCTACTGTGGCGGGACGCGCAGCTCACCGAGCCGCTGTCGCGGAGCTGGAACCTGCCGCGCCATTGGCGCCTGCCCGAAGCCTGGATACATGACGGCGTGAACACGCTCTGGGTGCGCGTGGTGGGTGTGGCCGGGCAGTCCCTGGGGCTGGGGCCGGTTTTCCTTGGTGATCCGCTGGCGATGCAGCAGCGCTATGACGAACTCTGGTGGCGCTATCGCACGCTGTTCATGATCAACATCATCGTGTCGGGCGTGATGGCGGCACTGTTCTTCTGCATCTGGGTGGTGCGGCGCGAACAGACCGCTTATGGCTGGTACGCGCTCATGTACCTGTTCTGGGTACTGTTCATCGCCAACGTGCTGGTGACCACCCCCTGGCCGTGGCACAGCACGCTGACGGTGGCGCGCTTCAACACCATGGCGCTGCTGTTGTCGATCGCCTGCTTCTGCGTGTTCACCTGGCGCTTTGGCGGGCAGCATCTGCCGCGCATCGAACGGGCACTGTGGTGGGTCACCGGCATACTGCTGGCCGCCCAGGTGGTGGTGCCGGATGCGTATGTAGGTCACGCGCAGTTGGTGGGCGTCATGGTTGCCGCCGCGATCTTCTACGTCAATGATTTGCAGTTTCTGGTCCATGCGCTGCGCACACGCCAGCGGGAGCACGCGCTGCTGGCAGGCTGCCTGCTGATCCTGCTGGCCGCCAGCGTGCACGACCTCCTGCTGTTGCTGGCCGTTCTCCCCGGGTCGTTCCCAATCTCGCCTTACACCAGCATTGTGGTCACCCTATGCCTGTCCGGCATCCTGGGGCTGCGCCACGCGCACAACGTGCGTCGTATCGAGCAATTCAATCAGGAACTGGCCGACGGCATCACCAACGCCCGCGCCGAACTGGCCACGACCCTGGCGCGCGAGCACGCGCTGACGCTGGGCAACACCCGTCTGCAAGAACGCCTGCAGATCGCGCACGACCTGCATGACGGCGTGGGCGGATCGCTGGTGCACATGATGGCTCTGGTCGAACAGAGCGAGGCACCGCTGCAGCGCCAGCACGTGCTTTCCATGCTCAAACTGATCCGCGATGACCTGCGCCAGACCATCGACAGCAGCGCCAGTGTCGGCGTCGAGGTACCGGCGACGCCACTGGAGTGGATCGCGCCTCTGCGCTACCGCTTTACGGAGTTGTTCGACGAACTGGGCATCGCCATCGACTGGCAGTGCCCCGCCCAGTGGCGGACACCGCCCACCGCCCTGCAGTGCCTGGCACTGATCCGCCTGCTGGAAGAATCACTGACCAACGTCGTCAAGCACAGCCGCGCGCGGCGCGTGCGCGTCTGCCTGGAACTCCCCGATGCCAATCGGCTGTTGCTGAGCATCGACGACGATGGCGTCGGCTTCGACGTCGCGGCAGTGCAGCAAGCCGGCATGAGCGTGGGGATGCGCAGCATGCACCTTCGCATTGCGCGTGTGGGCGGCACGCTGACCGTGAACGCGCAGCCAGGCCACACCATGCTGGTGGCTGAACTGGCACTCAAATCCGTCCAGCCGCCGCAAACGGACGGCGATGCCACTCCCAAGGCACTGCAAACGTCTTCGTAAAGCACGGTACGCTGCCTTCCGCGTCACTACTCGCGCAACGTCGGACAATTACTGACAGCATCCATCGCCCGCGCGACCTATAAGAAGAGTTGAAGATTCATTCGGCAACGCGCTCGCGCTGCCGGCGTCTGGATGCGCGCGCGCATCCTTGTGAATTTCAACCTGGAGGAGGTCTCGCGATGACGAATCGAAGGCGATTTCTATCGAGTATTTCGGGAGTTGTTCTGGCCACCGTGGCCGGGGTTGATGGCAAGGCGGAAGCGCAGACTGCTGCGAAACTGGATGAGAAGGACCCTCAAGCGGTAGCGCTGGGGTACAAGCACGATACAAGCAAGGTCGACAAGGCCAAGTTCGCGAAGCACGACGTCAGCCAGAAGTGCAGCAATTGCCAGCTATACCAGGGCAAGCCAGGCGATGCATGGGGGCCCTGCCCGATCTTCGCCGGCAAGCAGGTCTCCGCAAATGGATGGTGTAACTCGTATGTGAAAAAGGCTTGATCCACGCAATATTGACTTGGCAGATCCGCACGATAAGACACCTCGAACGCCTGCCCCCTCCGACGTCGCCGGGCACCGCGCCTATGCGTACAACGGTCAGCAGCACCCAGTATGACGCCGCCCGGGTCGCCGACTCAGGCCACCTCCTGATAACGGACAGCGCGCTGACGGGCGAGCGTCATGGTGTCTCTTCGAGCGGAGGCACCGCTGCTGACGACATCATCATTTGCGTGAGTGGCGGCTCGATCAGCGTGGCAACGGGCGTCGCCTTCAACGCCGAGGATACGATCTCGCTGATCGTCCTGAAGAACGGCACGACGATCAGCGCCGGAAGCGGCAACCTGCTGAACGTCAGCATGATCAGGCATTTCGAAAATGCCTGCCAGCCATAGAGTCAACGCGTGAAGCGCGGCTGCCCCCCCCGCAAGTACGCATTCAACTACCCTTCGACCGCTTGCGGCACGAAAGCCCCAGCTCAGACTGCCGGCTGCTGCAAAGCGGCAATCTCCCGGTATGATGCCCGCGAGGCGTCGACTTTCTCCACTCGAACCATGAAAACAAAGGTAAGGGCTACCGTAGTTTGCGCACGCGGCGACCGTGTGCTACTGGTCTCAAAGGATGGCAGCAGATGGGCGCTGCCGGGTGGCCGTCCGACCAAGAACGAAACGTTTGCTGACGCAGCAGGCCGGGAGCTTCTGGAGGAGACCACGTTGCTGGCTCGCGGGCTCGGATTCTTGTTTCAAGTCGTTGGCGCAACCACCGTGCACCACGTCTTCGTCGCGAATATTGGAAAATCGGCCGTGCCGAAACCAAGCAAGGAGATCCAGGGCTGCCAATGGTTTTCGCAAGCCGAGTTGGGAGAGATCGTCGTCAGCCCAACGACCCGGCACATCATTGAAAGCATCTGGGCGATGCGCCAGCGTTAGACCTCGGCCGCAGGCCATCTGCCACTAGCCAACATTCGCTGCACGGTACGCAAAATCAAACTGGCGCGAGCGACGGGAATGCCCACGCCGCACGCATCGGCCTACAGGCTGGCAGCTACGCCAGCGATGCGGCCGGACTCGCCAGCGCGCCAGCACCGTCCGAAGTTCGATGGGCCGATTCTGACAGTCGCCAGCCGCTACCAATCACTTTAGCCGGGCCGGTGTCGCCATAGCAGCCTTGCGCAATAGCCTGCTCTTCTGTACCCATCGCGCCGCACCTATTTCGCCGTCACGAAATAGAAGAAGCCCCGCCGGTTTTCTCCCGGCAGGGCTTCTTGCGCAACTTCGAGGGCTACCTTAGATCGGTTCGATCTTGGTCGCCGCGGGGCCCTTCTGGCCTACGCCGGCCACATAGCGCACTTTCTGGCCTTCCTGAAGCGACTTGAATCCATTGCCTTGCACTTCGGAAAAATGGGCAAACAGGTCGTCTCCGCCTGCATCCGGCGTGATGAAGCCAAAACCCTTTGAATCGTTAAACCACTTTACAGTACCGGTTTCCATGTAGAACTTCCTTAAAAATTCTCGCCGTGCCGAAATAGCGGACGAGGCATGACGATCAAGGAGGAAACATGGAGAGAAAGTGGTGCTGCCGAGGTAAACACCTAACGCCTCGAGGTTACGCTTGAAGATCCTGCGATCATACTTATACAGGTACACCGCACCTCGGTCAATGAACATCTCACGACAATCGATACGTATCTTGCAAGCGCGGCGCGAGGCAATGAACGGACCTTCGGCGAAACAACCCCTAGCTTTTCAACGCCGCATACTACAGTCGCATTCCTTCGGTACAAGAGGTCTCCATATACCTCTGCGCAAACTGCCTCACAGTGATGCGTCGCGCCCCCGGTTGCTCTGGTCCAGCATCGACGTACAGTGATCGAACGCGACCGCATCGAAACTCGCACCTCAAGACGGTAGTTCCCAGGACATAGCACTCCTGAATCGCGCCTCACACAACCGCATCATCTCAATCCACGTACGCGGATCAACGCCACACCATCTTGAGTCGGACAGCGTCCAGATTTGAGCGACAGAGTTTCATTGACTACAGCAGGAAAGCCCCGTATAACTAATCGAGCAGGATCTTCAAGCAGCCACGCCACCTGGATTGATTTGCCCGCCTCAACGGGGCCCTCTTCAATGCCGTCTCCTTGATCTTCTCGCTGCGCCGCACTTGTTGGGGCGTAGATTGCGCGAGACAACGACGGAGACGAGTCCATCCCTGATTCGAATCAATGGTGCATCGCCGCCTCGCATCCAGCGCGATGCGAGCGAATTCACGCGCCATCCCGCTCCGGTACGCGCTTGCTTCCTTTCTGTTCCGCCACGCCTCGTCCGGAGTTACTGAACCGGCAGACCGTGGAAAGAGGCCAATCATCTGCGGGAGAAGCCTGTGTTGGCAGTCTACTTTTCCAGTTTCGCATTGCTTGTTCTCTCGCAACTATTTGAGTGGCACCGACGACGAAGCGAGACACCGAGTCGAGCGCTCTACTGGGTCAGCACGTTTAGCTACTCCACATCATTGCTGGTGATGGTATTCGCTGCCGCCACGATCGTCATAGGCAGCTAGGACAGATGCTATTTGAGGAACGTCTACCATGCCGGCACGAATGAGATGGCTGTGCCAAGGATATCGAGGTATGTACATACATGTCGCGGCATTCGAGGAGCCCAGCGAGCCTATTCGAACGTGCGCCCCCGGGCCGAAATGGCGCTACAGGATGGCCATCCGATACACGGCAGACAGGGACGATCGGATATTTTTCGAATCCTTCGACGAAGAGGATGACTACTACACGCGCAGGGCGGCGGAGCAGGCAGCGCTTCACTATGGCAGGTTCGCCGTCGATCTTATTTATGGCATGGCTTGATGAAGCGCCGCGTCTCACCATGAAGAGCGACAAGACTGATTCCATGCGCCGTTCGCAGCGACGCGCGACCGTCAATCGCTAGCCTCCTGCATTCGGATTGAAGGCACGAGACAGTCTGACAAGGCGATGGCGGGCACTCTCAAGCATTGATGCAGCACCTGAACGCCGTCACAGAAAGTGCGTGCCGGACCGTACCACACGTGGAGCGACATAATGGACAACTACCCTACTGCAAACTGCAAGGGCTTTGATATCTACCCGTTGGTCTACAAATTCGACTCGCCTCGCGAATGGCACGAGCGTCGGCCAGACCGCACATACAGCGCATCCGTGGTCATCTGTCGGGAAGGTGAGCCACCGAGCGGAAAGAGCGCGCGCGTGTTTCACGTTCCAGACATGCAATGGGCTGACTTGGGCCTGGCAAAGCGTGCGGCCGTACGACACGGCGAGCACATCATCGATGGCCAGGTCGTAGGTGAGTCGCTAGCTGGCCTCTGATCGAAAACGCTCATTGCGCCGCGCAAAAACAGCGCCATACGTCCTTCCAGAGAAGGCGTCATCGAGCGTGCCCTGACCAAAGGCGCCAGGCTCATCATTCCTACGCCGCATCCTGGACCGCAAAACCTACGATGGCACTCCTCAGAGCAGCACTGCTTGGCATGATGCTGGCAACAGCGTCCTCCGCACATGCAATACGTTGCGAAGGCAGTGGCAAGACGCTTTACACCCAGGAATTGGCGTGCCCAGATGGCTACGGAATCGTTGACGGCTCGCACCAAGGCAGCGTATCGGTGCTTGGAAAGAGCGAGCACGTGCGGGAAAACGAAGCGACCTTCCTCTCTGACCGCATCTTGGAGCGAGAGACGATGCGCAGTCACGAAGCCAGAATCAAGATGGCATCGGGCGTAGATCAATCCCGCGCTGAAGCGTGCGAAGCCTTGGGTTATCAAGCGCGATCTGTTGATGCGGCGATGGAGCAACCGAACGATCCGCACGCACTCAATGCCTTGCGCAAGCTCCAGCGGAACATCCGGGAAGAGCAGCAACGAAACGATTGCTAGTACTGTTGGGCACACAACGCTACGCCCGCCGCAGTGGACATTGCCTGGCAAGCTCGCCTCTGCCCGGCAAGGATTGCATAAAAGTGGTACGATGCGCTGCCGTCGATGATATTCGACGCATGCGCCGCCAGCACGACATCATCACTAGAAGAGCGTCATCGGCCACCCGGGTGTACTCCGGGTCTTCGAGGCAACTACTGCCCGTAACCATATCCGACCGGCGGCACGTCCGCTCCGCAACACAGCGCATGTACACAACGTCGCTGGCTTGCGCAAGTCAGGTCAATGTTGCACCCGTCGCCACCCGCCTCAGCACGCGCATCGACGACGCAACCTATTTCTCCTCAATAGGGCCACCATCAGGATTGGTGGTTACGACGAACCCCGATCGACCTGCTATTGCCTCGCAGCGGCGTCGACTCGAAACCGAGAACAATTTGAATCACGATTCCACGCCCTTCACCGTTTCCGTTTACCCAATTCAGCAAGAACCAGGTATTTGGTTCGCAAGCTACATGATCTCCGAGTATCGGGACGGCGCCGAACGCGTAGTTGCAAACGTTTCGATGCGCCACGCCACCCATGGCTCGGAAGCCAAGGCCAAGCAGGCGGCCCGCAACGCTGGTGACGGCGCTGTTGCCCACATGGACCGCAGTCGTTTGAACGGCGCCCTACGAACCTCCCTACGCTATTCGCGTAACCCCGCCTGACACTACGGAGCAATACATGGCTAAAGAAGAATTGGTGGAATTTGGCGGAAAGGTTTCGGAAGTGCTTCCGGACAACCGCTTTCGCGTCATCCTTGAGAACGGGTTCGAGGTGTGGGCCTATTCCTCGGGTCGCCTCAAGAAGAATCGCATACGTGTTCTCGCAGGGGACCGCGTTACGCTTGAGATGTCGCCATACGACCTTACGAAAGGACGTATCAACTATCGCCACAAGTCTTGATTGCGAGTTGGAGACGGGCTCACCAGGCTGTAGAGCCTCTGTCGATCGTACTGGCTGTCGGGATTAGGCAATAGCGGCGGCGTGGCATACCGGAGCGAACTCCACGTACAACGGCCGCGCCGTCAGGATTTGCGATGGTTCGTCGGATCGAAGGATTTCCGCGCTTTGATCTGGCCATCACGGTCGTGAATAAAGAGTTTGACCCCGTCCTGCTTTGCGGCGTCTGTGGCAGCAGCAATTGCCTCAGCTTCTGTCGGAAACAGAACAGTGGCGCCGTTCGGCCCCTCCACGACCACAATCCAACCTCGGTCGTCATCCGGCATGACGTGGATATTTCGAGAAGCCATGATTGCCCCCAGGTTGATGGCGCTGTAATGACAGTCTCGCGTAGCCAAGTGCGTCTCCGCAATCAGGCGCTGTCCCACGACGGGTAACGCACCTCTGTTGCGCATAGTCAGCTGACCGTCCACGACGTTTCGGGCAATCCAGCGCAAACCAACTATGCTTGTCTTGTTAGCAGACAGGTGAGAATGGTGAAATGATGATCGAACCCATCCTGCTGGTCGCCACGCGCGTTGCGACATTCGATGGGCAGCAGGCACTGACCAATGCCACCGGTTTTTTCTTCGAGCGAGACAATCGCCTGTTTGTTGTGACAAGCCGGCATGTGCTGTTCGATGAGCCAAGCAAGCACTTCCCTGACCGGATCGAGATCGAGTTGCATGTCAATCCGGAGAACATGGCGGAGTCCATCGGCTTCTCCATTCTGCTGTATCGCGACGGCAAGAGTGTTTGGCGCGATGGGCTCGATACCGCCGGTGGGATTGACGTGGGCGTGATCGAACTCGACCGCGCTGCGTTGCCGCCAGAGATGGTCTATCGGGCCTTTACGCCCGCTCACCTGCATAGGCCGCACGACCTCATCGAAGCGGGTACTTCGCTACTGATTGTTGGCTTCCCGCTGGGCTTTCATGACACGCTTCATCATTTGCCCGTGGTGCGACAGGCGGTCATCGCTTCCTCATTCGGCATGCGCTTTAAGGGGAAGGGCTACTTCCTGACCGATGCCCGGACGCATCGCGGCACCAGCGGCGCACCGGTCGTCACGCGCATCCTTAGTACCGATGCGGGTACCCACGCGCTGCCATGGATGCTGCTCGGCATTCATTCGGCGCGCCTGGACGTGAGCTCGCGGGACTTCGAACTAGACGAAGCCCTAGGTCTGAACTCCGCCTGGTACGCCGATATCTTGCTGCCGCTCACGGAGAAATGACTCCCAGGCTCAAACTGGCAGCATCAGCATCATTCGTTGCAGACGGCAGTACTTGCCACAGCAGGGATAGCGCATGGAAAGGCGAATGGCAAAACACCCTGGGATTGCGCGGTGGGACGTTGACGTGTCCTACACGTCGGCCCACGTGAACATGGTGCCAGCGTCGATTATTTGGATAGCATAGGCTCGCGCGACAACCATCGCCTCGCCATCAGAACGGAATATGCCAGGAGCGACAAGGTAGTCCGTTCTTCGATCGAAGATGTTGGCCGGGGAGCTGGAACCATATATCCGAACCTCACCAGTCCACTGCGCTCGCTCTTTGGATGCGGCGGAGACTTCGTAGCCGAAGTCTCCATGCCGATGAATCGGACCCACCCTCGCGTCGACCCAACGCATGCCAGCACTTTCAGCCTTCTGCAATGCCTCTTGCGCTGTTCGATAGGCATCGGGACCAAGATCGATCACATGATCAATTGCCGCATCGGCTTGATGCTCCGTCACAATCAGACGGGGGTTGTACTCGCCACTGGCAAGCAATTGCGGATTGCAGTTGATGATGTGCCGCCTGTAGGTGGTAGCCATTTCAAACTCCCAAGTTAGCGCAAGCCTAGCATGGCGAAAGAACGCCCCATCATCTTTAATCAGACCCATGGTGCACGCCATCCTCGACTACCGCCAGAACGCAGACCCAGCCGATCGTGAAGCCTCAGTCGAAGGCTAGCGAGCCAGGAAACCAGCGGAGCTTGATCGTGCCCAACCTGATTCTCGTCGGGATGAGAACTTGGTAGCGCAGTGTGAGACTAGACCGGATTCTTGTCGATTCGAAGCAATGCTTCGTCCATTGCGTCGATCGCCGCAAGCTCGCGGGTAGGATAGCTGCTTCCATGGCTGCTAAATGTCGTGCGGCCGTCGATGGTATAGGTCCAGCACCAGTCCCCGTATGTCCTCTCGACAACGTCAAACTTCAGGTGTCGATCCTTGTACATCAGACTCTCGAAAATAGTTCTCGCATTCAGATTCAGCATGATCTAGTAACCCTCGATACCCGTGAGGATATCAATCGCAGCCAACTCCGCGTGAGCAGCCCGTTGCGCACCTTAACACGCCTCGTAGAGCGTGCGCGGCCCGGATTGGTAGCAACCGCGGAGCGTTTGCGTGCGATTGCTACACAAGTTATTCCTCTGGTTTCGCGTCACGACCGGGCCTGACGGGACGCAAGCGCGGCGCCAGAAAGACCATGGGTCACCGCAACGTAGCGCACCACCGCGGCTTCGGTAAGAAGCCTTCAGAATCCATTTAGTATTCGTCGACACCCAGGATCTGATCGATGGACGCCCGCGCGGCGAGCTCGCCCACCAAATGTGCCCAGCGGCGCGAGAACGGGGACCCCAACACCTTGAGGCGCGCACCGTAGACGGCATCGCGAGCTTGAATTGGTCCCCTGATCTGGAACCAAGTATCAAACATCCCCTCCGACGTGTTCAGCAAATCAATGCGTATCGCAAAGCCTCTGTACTCTGTCGTGCGTTGCATGATCATCTCCAAGTCGTTTTGACATCCTTCGCAAGGTCGAGCCCGAAATCGAAAGTGACATCGCAGATAATTGGAGGCCAGGCAATCATGCCCACCTGAAGTTCGGCATCAGGTCGTTGTGCTCGTCAATCGCTACACCACCCAGTTCGTGAATCAGCTGCTTCGTGGATTCCTTGAAGTTCGAGTCGCAACTGGAGATCATCAGCAGCTGGTCTGGTGTCATTTGCGCTTTCCGCCGCCGCAGTCCGAGACGGCCAATCCTGGTGCCGACGAATCCGCCGACCCACCAACCGGTCATTGCGCCTAGCGTCACAGCACCAACATACGCAATGGCAGTGGCACTTGTACCGACCGAGACTCCGTATCTAAAAACAGCCAGCGCGGCAATAATCGCGCCGACGAAGATTCCACTGATCGCCAGTTCTTCGCGATACGTGGTCTGACCAACGTCGATGCCTGGCAACCCATCCACTGGCTGATTGTCGCACTGTGCAAACCAGGGCCCCACTATCAGTGCTGATGTATCGGCAAGCTCGCCGAGTCGCGCTTGTACCAATCGCGCCGTGACGACGTCTTTCAGAATGAAATACAGCAACGTACGCATGGTGTTACCTCGCTCAGCATTACCTTTTCTGCCGGCGAGCCGACGGACGACTGTGGAGTGATTTCACCTCAGCGCGGTCCCAGTCGAACAATAGCGTGGCTGCCCCATGCCATTGAGTTGCCACCATGCGTATGAATCCAGGTCTCCATGCCGACCTGATGGTCACGCATAGGGCGCGTGATGGGCACGCTTCAGTCGAGAAGTATTGCAATCGCGGGGCGCCGATCGCATCGATCCTGGCGCACGTCCGATTTTCTTGGATATTGAGGATATTGGCGAGCAGACGTCGCCGCGTGGCATCTTGCATGGAGTTTCCAGGAGATCCCCGTGAGTGACTTTAGGAGTCACCAGTCCTCAGACGTCGTCGAGGGGGAAGCCCGGAAACGAGCGAAGGCGCTCCGAAAACCCATGGTCGTCGGAAACGCTCTAACTAAGAGTATAGGG
Organism: Cupriavidus sp. HMR-1; assembly: GCF_000319775.1. NCBI lineage: Bacteria > Pseudomonadati > Pseudomonadota > Betaproteobacteria > Burkholderiales > Burkholderiaceae > Cupriavidus > Cupriavidus sp. HMR-1. Next base: position 27,610 of record NZ_ANKP01000100.1, on the reverse strand, counting down.
GGACGTTGTATCCGCTCCTATCGCCCTTACAAAATGGCTCGGCAAGCGTTGTCCCGTGTACTTCCGGTTGGACACAATGCGGTCGGCTTGCGCGCCGGCGAAGTGGTGGCGTTGAAGGGCACGCCATCAATTGACGCAGCAGGTTGCCGCAGGCTCGATTGACGAGCCGCTAATGCGGTCGTCTCAGGACGTTGCTTCTCGGCCGCCTCCTGTGGAACACGAAGTCGGCGCTCACGCGCCGCGATCCACGTCCTAACGAGGTTCGGAATGCCGCCGTACGCCATTGCTGTATGAGCCTGTGCGGGCAATCGTCGCACAGAGTTTCGAAGTCCTTCTATGGAGGCGATAGCGATTAACCAATAGGCTAAAGGTATCGAATAGCTCGCCCCCAGAGAAAAATCTCCGCCATGTCCGCCGTCGCGACAGACAATCAATGCCAGCGAAGTTCCGGCCGCTTTGTGCGCATATGTGAGCAAATCTGCCACTTTACGCTCTGGATCCTGCCGGCCTGCTTCCTGCTGTTCTTCACAGTGCTGTTCCTCATATGGCAGCGCCCGACGCTTGGCTGCTGGTTCGCGCCGGTCGCGATCCTCCTGATGGCGGCCGCGACGGGCGCTTTCATGGTTGCCAGTCTTGTGTGGCGCACAAGGTACATTGATGCGGGACTTCCGGCACCTGCCTCAGCCCCAACGGTTCGTTCCTCGCTTGCGGCTGTGCCGATTCGTTTGGAGCAGATGCGGACACGCACGTGCAGTGGGCAGTGCCGCGGCGCGGGCCAGTTCTCGGTGGCTTGCTTTCATGCGCAATGCGATAGCGCGCCTGATTCCGCTGGAGAACGCGATGGCGGGCCCTGACGAAATATCGACGCCATCTGATAGCTAGACCCATCGCAAAACTCGCCATGCATCGCCAAGTTAATATGCGGTGCCACGTCAACTAGAATAAATCGGTGCGGCTCCTCTGATTCATTGAGCGCGCATCACCAGTGCGTCCAGCACCTTTCTGTCTTTTGAAAAGCGGGGCGAAAATGTCGAGCGCTATACATCACGTGGAAGTCGTCGTCGCAGACGACCATCCCATCATTCTGATGGCGGTTACGAACGCACTGGGCACCCTTGGCTTTCACGTCCGCTCGAAGGTCCGCTCCGGCGCTGAGCTGCTCGACGAATTGGCTCGCGACGGTCCCTGCGGACTGATTGTGACCGACTTCACGATGCAGGGCGACCGCGACGAAGAAGATGGTCTACGCCTTATTGGCCGACTACGACGGCTCTATCCCGACACGCCTGTCGTTGTGTTCACCATGCTTACCAACGGTGGCATCCTAAACCGGCTTTGTAGCCTGGGCGTGGCCGGCATCGTCAGCAAGGAGGAGTCGGAGAGTACGCTAGCGCAGATCTGCCATCGTGCGCTCGGCGCTAACCAGACCTTGCTTTCCCCAAGGATTGCAATGCGCCTCGGGCAGGATGGCGGTACTACGGAGGCGTTCCGCAACACAAACCCGCTCTCTCCCAGTGAACTCGAAGTTGTGCGCCTCTTTTCGCTCGGACTGTCGGTCACCGACATCTCCAGGCGCCTGAATCGCGCAGTCACGACCGTTGCAACGCAGAAGCGCATGGCCATGCGCAAGCTTCATGTCGAAACCAATGCCGACCTGATCCGCTATGCATCTCAACACGGATTCCGTTGATGGAACGCTTGCTCGCGTCATCGCCTTCGTCGCCGCTCAAGACGCTTCGGGAACTTGACGCGAATCTGAAACGCGAGCGCCGGGTGTTCTCGATGGTGATCGGGCTACTCGTTTTCGCGGCGCTGTATGCGGCGGGCTTTACCGCGCTCAGCGTTGGATCAAACGCCCTGCAGCAGCAATGGCAACAACTAAAGCAGGCTGAGAACGAGAGCAATGAACTGCTGTTGCGACGCTATTCCCTGCTGCTAGGCTCCCGCACGTTATTCGGCCTCGGAGAACTGGGCGGGCTTACGCGCGGGACAGCCCGGCCACCGGAAGCGTGTAGTCCGACATTTGAGGGACTTCGTGATACCCCAGAGCTTCGCAGGGTGTGCGACCGTGCGGTGCAGATTTTCGCACCATACGGGATGCAGCTTCCGCTAATGTTCGTGCGTCTCGACGGCAATGCCGGATTCAGCCACCAAATTTACGCTAGGCCGGAGGACGGCAGCTTGCGCGCGGATCCAGGTGCCGCCATGCGGATACTGGTCAGTGCGGCATTCAAGCAAATTACTGCAGATGACGCAAATCGATCGCTTTCCCCAGCGGATGCCGTCCGCGAAGTTCATTGGTTCCGGCCACCCGCTGCGCTCGGCTTCGCTCCGAGTCTGGTGCTTGGCGCGATGCTTGTCCAACGCAACGGGCTGCCTGACGCGCTCATTATCACGGCTGTCGACGTCCGTGAACTCCCGATGCCAACCGTAGAGGACACCGACGCGGCGTTGCCCACTCTGATCGATCCCGCTGGCCAGCCGCTTACAGGTCCGCTCTCGACCGCAACCGTGCTGAACCTGGAAAGACAGCTCGCAATGAAGACGGAAGAACGCTTCCATTACGTCTCAGGCGTCGGCTGGGTGTTGCATCAGAGACCACTCGCTCTTGGCTTCGGGCATTACCTGCTTTCTGTTACATGGCAGCAGTACTTCGCGCTGATCCGCGTGCCACTGCTGGCAATCTTCTTCATGACAGCGGCGCTGATCGCGCTGCTGCTGGCAATGGCGCGCTACTGGAACCACCGCTTCCTCACGCGCACCTACGCACGAGCGCAGCGCGCGCTCGAAGGGGAACTGATCAATCATCTGCTTGTCCATGCGACGCCGGTCGGTCTGTGCGTGGTGCGTCAACGCGATTTTGCGATCGTCGTCGCAAATCAGATTGCCCGCAACGTGCTCGGCCTCGAGGACTTGGCGACGACCCTGCCCGACGCGCTCTGCGCGGCGCTCGCCCCGCGCTTGTCGTCGCCCGCCCTCGCTCCGAGTGCGGATTCACCGCCGATCCACCAGTTCGTGTTCAGCCTGGAAAGCGCTGTCGGTGACAGCATGCACCTTGAGATTACCTACGCACCTGCGAAGCTCGACGGTGAGGACGTGCTCTTCTGTGCAATTAATGATATGTCGGGACACTACGAAGCCGAGCAGTTGCTCCGCGAGGCGAAGCACACAAGCGACGAGGCTGCGCGCGAGAAAGTGCGTTTCTTCGCCTCAATGAGCCATGAGATTCGCACGCCGCTTGCGTCGCTCGCCGGCAATCTCGAACTGGTGGCCCTGGGTACGCTCGCGCCCGAACAGGCAGCGCGTGTACAGGCAATGCAAGCTTCCGCGATGAGCTTGCTGCAGATAGTCAACGACGTTCTAGATTTCTCGAAGATGGATGTCAGCGAACTGCGCCTCAGCGAGGAATGGTCGTCCGTCACCGACTTGCTTGACCGCGCTGTAATCGCACATGCGCCGCTCGCAGTGCGTCAGCGGCTGAGCTTCTACTTGGTGATGGACCGTACGATACCCGCGCAGCTGAGATTTGATCGAGTGCGTCTTGGCCAGATTATTGACAACCTGCTCTCGAACGCGTTCAAGTTCACGCCATCCGGAAAAATTGTCGTCCGCTCATGCTGGACAAACGGCGAGTTGAAGATAAGCGTCGCGGATTCCGGTGTCGGCATCGATGATGACTTGAAACGGCGGCTTTTTCGTCCGTTCACGCAAGGTGATGACCAACGCCTCACGCGCGCCGGCGGCACTGGTCTGGGCCTTTCGATCTGCGCGCGGCTGTGCAATCTGATGCGCGGGAGAATCGAGCTCGACAGTACGTTGGGCGTTGGCACGCGGATCACCGTCACACTGCCACTCCAGGCCTGCGCCACTGGCACGGCTGGGGCCGAATGGACACTGACAGACCAGCGCGTTGCGATTCTGTGCCGTGCGATCGAGAACCAGGAGTGGCTGACCAATCTGTTCGATCCGAAGAAGAATCCTCCCTTGTTGTTGCCCGAGCATGAGCATGCGCAACCACAAGCGCTCGGCGACTACCTGCTTGTGACCGACGAGTACGCTCCCCATGAGGTACTAAAGCTATGGGGTTCTTCAAACAACGTAGTCTGGCTGCGCCAGAATGGGCCGCTCGTGCCTGTCCTGCGCGAAGACGGCAGCGCCGAGGTCTGTCTTTACAGCCTCTCTGGCATTCGAGCGGCCACGCAACTGCTGCGCGCGATGCCAGAAGCCACCACCGATGCGCCGGCCGGTCAGGCAGGCAAAGAACGACCACCGGGTGGCCGCAACTATGGCAGCCTGACCGTGCTCATTGCCGAGGACAATCTTCTCAACCGTGGGCTGTTGCGCGACCAGTTGAGTACGCTGGGCGCAAATGTCGTCGAAGCAGCGGATGGCAATGAAGCGCTCACCAAGCTCGACGCCGGGCATGTTGACATCTTGCTTACGGATATCAACATGCCCGGGATGAGTGGTTACGAGCTGCTGGAGGCGGCACGTAGGCGCATTCCCTCGCTCCCGGTTTACGCGGTGAGCGCGAACGTGCGTCCCGAGGACGTGGCGCAAGGTCGTGAGCAAGGTTTCACCGATTATCTGAGCAAGCCTGTGGCGCTTGCCGGACTCGCGCGTGTGCTTGACGATGTGGCGAACCCGGATCAAGCGCTGAGAAACGAGTCAGTTGTTGCGGACAAAAATGGTGCCGGGATTGTCTCGGCCTCGCAGGCGACGGCAGCGGCCATCGATACCGATCTGCCACGCTTTCCTGCAATGCCTGCGGAGTACGCGAGCATGTTTGTTGAGCAATGCCACCGCGACCTGGCGATGCTTGATAGTGCCGTCAAGTCCCAAAGCAATAAGGCGCTCGAAAGCTGGGCGCACGGTGTCTCGGGTACGCTGTCGGTGTTGGGGCCGTCGATGCTTTATGAAGCGTGCCAGGAGCTGCGGGCAACCATTGCGGATACTGAGAGCTGGAACGACAACATTGAATCGCTAGCGCGCGTGATTGGCGAGGAGCTTGCGGAAATGCTTGAACGGCTGGAGGCGTTGTCAACCTGAGGCGGCCGGGACACGCCAGGGGCAACATGCCCACTACTCAGAAAGCAACGGACAGATCTCGGGCAACTTCGGTGTATTCGCGCCTGGCCGCTCGCGGCGTGTCAGGCCCAAGGGACCGGAGAGCGGATCCGCAGCGGCTTGTGAAGGATCGGCTGAGGCCTTGAGTACAGGAACCCCTGCACGCAAACGTTGCCGTAGGATCTCAGCCACGACGCTTGGCGCGGCGTCTCGACACCTTCGACCACGACGGAAAGCCCGAGGCGCTCCGCCAGACCCAGCATCGACGAGACGACTGCCGTCGCACGCGGCTCGTCAGGCAGTCCGGTGGTGAAGCACTGATCGATCTTGATGCCATCAACGGGCAGGGTGGTCAGGTGCTGGAGCGACATGTATCCGCATCCAAAGTCGTCGAGCACGATGCGTACCCCGAGCTGGCGTAGCTCGACAAGCCGTTTGACGACGAGTTGGCGATTCGTGAACGGCACGGTTTCGGTGATCTCAAGCTGCAGACGCCGTGCGTCGACCCCATACTCGTCCAAACATTCGCGCACTACACGCACGAAGTCGCCGTACGCCAGTTGCACTGCTGAGACGTTCACGGCGATCGACAGTTCGTGCATTGCCGACTTTCGCCACGCACGCAGGATCTGGCACGCCTCCTCAAGCACAAACTCGCCGATAGGCACGATAAGACCGTTCGCCTCAGCGAGTGGAATGAATGCGACAGGCGATAGCACGCCGCGTTCCGGATGGCGCCAGCGCACGAGCGCCTCGACGCCGGTCATGTCCCCTGTTTGCAGTCGGAAAACCGGCTGGTAGTCCACGAATAGTTCGCTTCGCGCAATAGCATCTTGCAGAGCTTGTTCAAGGTGGACATCAACGGCAATGGTATCAACGGGACGGCATGGCATGTGCGGCGTTTGGCAATTGGCGTTCAACGTTTGACTCTGAGAGAGGACGAAGTTCTGGCAAATGCTTCGCGCAGTTCTCCATCGACAGAATAGATTGTGTCTGTCGCAGACAACATAGAACGATGTCTAAAAGCTGGCCACTCAACGGGTACAAAATATCGCGGGGCCTATTTGCCAGTCGGCGCTTTTCGTTGCGACGACCAGCCGCCAGCTGCGGCGATCGTGGGCGCCTTGACCTGACTTGTCGAGGATTGACCGGGGTTTTTGACTATGCACATTTGGCCATGTTGACAAAGGGCTGAGAAGCAAGAGTGGTAGCGCCAGATTAGAAGCCTTTCGATGGAAAGCACCATGACCGCCTCCTAGACTGAACACGTTGAGCAGACAACAGTCATCAACAACATCGAACCCTACACATCTGGTCTTTCATCATGAACTTCCAAGCCCCCCACCGCGCTGATGCTGGCAGCCGGCACAACCGCAATCGCCGCCGCCGACACGATCACATTCAATGGCGCTCTATTGGCAGACACCTGCGCGGTCAATGCCGGCGCTGGCGATAACGTCACCGTGACGCTGCCTGCTGTACAGGCCTCGATCCTGACCACCAATGGTCAGACCGGCGGCGAAACGCCGTGCGACGGATGCGACCGGAGCCGGTTCAGTGGCATTGAACGTCACCAATCAACCCGTCTATCAGTAAGGAGTGCGGCGCCTGCATGGCGCCGAGGCTAAGCGGGAGCAATCCCGGGCCATCAGCACCCTCATCCGAGGACGACATTCCACACCAAATATGGATCCACCATGAATACGATGTACAAACTCCGCCCCCTCCTTGGCGCAAGTCTTCTGGTCTTTGGCCTTATGGCCGGCATGCAGGCACATGCCTCAGTCGTGATCGCGGGAACGCGGGCAATCTATAACGCGCAAGAGCACGAAGCCACCCTCAAGATCAGCAACAAGGGCAAGCAGCCTGCCCTGACCCAGGCCTGGATCGATGCAGGGGACGCCAACGCATCGCCGTCTGCCATCGCGGCCCCTTTCACGGTGACCCCACCCGCGGCTCACATCGACCCTGAAGAATCGCAGACACTGCGTATCCTCTATACCGGCAAGGCATTGCCCAAGGACAAGGAATCAGTATTCTGGCTCAACTTGCTCGAGGTGCCGCCCGCGTCAGAAAAAGGCCAGGCCGACCAGAACTACCTGCAGGTAGCGGTCCGCTCCCGTATTAAATTGTTCTATCGTCCGGAAGGACTGAAAGGCGATGCGCTCCATGCCCCGCAACAGCTGACGTGGCGCCTGGTGCGTGACGGCAAGACGCAGGTCCTCGAAGTCCGCAACCCTACGGCCTATCACGTGTCGCTCGCCAGCGCAGAGGCCCGTGCGGGCGGCAAACATGCCACGTTCGAGGGCAGCGGCATGGTCGCGCCGGGCGAAACCCAGCGACTCCCGCTCAAGGGCGAGATCACTCCGACTGGTGACGCAACGGTTCACTACCGTTCGATCAACGATCGAGGCAGTGTCATCGATGGTGATGCGCCACTGCAAGGCGGCGCCACACCGTTGGCCTGAAATCTGAAGGACGAGCGCATAGCTACGCCATGTTGGCCGCACGCCGGGCATCATGGCGTCACGCGCTACAGCGTGGCGCGCAATCAACGTATAAGGCCGCGACGATTATCCTCTGGGCCAGAGGATCAATTGTGTGTTGCGAAAACTAGCGATCAGGGCGTTGTCGCCACCGCGACGGACCTCTGCATCCCAGACCTGAGTCGTGCGCCCTTTGTGAATGGGACGCGCGGTGCAAATCACAATGCCATCACGGGCCGTTCCAAGCATGTTGCTCTTGAGCTCCACGGTGGTGAACCCACTGGCCCCTGCTGGTAGGCTTCGCACGGTTCCATAGCCGCAGCATGTGTCCGCGAGCGAGACTACCGTTCCCGCATGCAAGTAGCCATTCCAGGCGCCCAAGGCACGACGCACTTCAAGCGTCGCCACTACTTCATCCGGTTCCACTTTGTCAAAGCGCATGCCAAGAAGACCAGGCAAATAGTCAGCACCGGCCGCATTCCACTCTTCCAACGTAACGGGGGGAGTAATGTCCATTAGTTACCTCGATGGTCACAGGGCAATCTCGCATTCTACTGGCCTTCCCGGCCCGTCGGCGCCGCGACAGGAGTCAATCAGGCCGCAGCAACAAACGGACACCCAAACGAGGAATCTACCGGCGGCAATCCCGCTTCGAGCCGTAACCCATGCGCACTCGCTGCTGCCCCCTTTGAGCCACGCCCGTCGTCGGCCGTGTGTGCGTTTGCCGTTTAGCACAGAACGCGCGAGATCAGCCTCATCCATCGCAGAATTATCGGGAGACTTCTATCGTCATCAGTCGATCTCAAGTCTGGAACGCAAAACCACATCACATCCCCAGACCCACAGTGCAATCTTCGTCTCTGACCCAGGATGTAAATTCTTATGGCACCCTCATAAAATTGAGATCACTTCGTCAAAGAGATCGGCTGAGGAAATTAAATTATACGAATAGCCATTATGCTTATCGCTAAATAAGTAATTCGCATCAATCAGTATCTGACCGCGCAATTCATAATACTGGCGATGCAATTCCGGCTTGGCCGGCGGCAAATATTCCAACAACTTATCTTTCGCAAGCGGACGTTATCTATGCAGTAAGTATGATCATCCTTCTTCGTTAGTCGAAATTAACCTATTAACCATCTTTCAACTATTTCTCTAACATCAGTGTTATGAAATTCTAAATTGTCCCTGACGCCCAATCCCCCTAGTTTTCTCTGAGGTAACGCAAAGATCGCTACGGGAGCTGCTCATGTCAAAAAGAAGCATGTCACCACCGTTACTCCGAATGCTCACCGGATTTGTCATCGGGGCAGGTCCGTATGGAATGGTGCAAGCGCAGCCACCGGTGTTGCCCGCGGATCCGAACTCGGAAGGCGGGGGACTGACAGGCCCCAGGGTTGGGCAAGTAACTGGTGCGGTCCCGCCGACGCAAATCGCTTCCGGCACAACGGCGGCAACGAGCGGCAATACCAATCCCGCCTTGTACGCAAATGGCCTGACGGGTGGCGTTGGTAACGGAATTGTGGTCGCCGGAGGGGGTGGCATTACTGCAGAAAACTTGTCCGGAACCGGACTCGGCGTAGCCACCGCCATGAATGGCGGCACGATTGACCTTGGCACAAACTCGGTGGTCAACGCCGTTGGCAGTGGTTCCGCATCCGGGATCATCGGCGCTACGGCCGTTTATGCACGCTACGCCTCCGGGTCCTCGATTTCGACCATTTCGGCACAAGGCCTGAGTGTAAGCGCCTCATCGGACAAGCCTTACGCGATCTACGCGCATACAGATAGCCGGATCACGTTATCTGGACTGACAACGATCAGCACGTCCAGCAACGGTACGCAAGGTTGGGGCCTTGTCTCGAACGCAGCGGGCGTGCTTACTGCGCAGGACGTCAATATCACGATGGGCGGGATTGGTGGAGTGTACGGGGACTACCAGATCGGCATTTCGGCCTATGACAGGGCAAAGACGACCGCGACCGGGAGTGTCACGATTGATGCGACGGGCAACAGCGGCACAATCCTCTTTGCCAGGTATGCCGACGCAGTTGTCAATGTCAATAATATCTCTGGCTCCCTGCGAGGCGTAGGCAGTACTGCCGAGATAGCTGGCGCAAGTGGCGGCGGCTCCGTTATCGTTTCGGGCGCTGCCCAGCTTGCGGTGAACGCAGCAACCACCGCCACCGGCTTGTACACCAACGCTGGTGGCTCGGTTACGTTCTCCGGCAATTCAACGCTGACCGTCAATGGCACAAGCGCAGCAATTGGTCTGAATACCTACGAGGGGGGGTCGCTGGTGCTGGCGAACAGCGCCATGACTGTTGCCAGCGCTGCCGGCGGCAGTACAGGCGTCGCTATCGAATCAGAGGCCGCGGCAGCAGGCACGCCCTCCACGATTACCGTAAGCAACTCGACCATCAGTTCCAATGGTGATGGTGTACGCGTGACGGGCGGCACGCTGAACCTGAACTTGACCAACACGACGCTTAGTAATGCGTCGTCGAATGCTATTCATGTTGGCGATAACGCCGGCCAAGCTGGCACCCTGAACTTTCTCGCCGATGCAGGCAGCCATCTGACGGGCAGTGCTACCACCGTCGCCGGCAGTATCGCGAACCTGACGCTTTCCAACGGAAGCACCTGGACGATAACGGGGGATTCCAACTTAACGAACCTCGCAAACAATGCGAGCCTCATCAGCTTCGCTGCCCCCGCAGTGTCAAGCGGGACGCTTTCCCCCCAATCCGTGACACCAGGCTTCAAGAGCCTGACAGTCAACAACTATGGTGGCGTCGGCGGGACCATCGCACTGAATACGATGTTGGCAGGAGATGGCGCACCGTCAGATAGGCTTGTTATTGATGGCGGTACGGCATCGGGTAGTTCCAAATTGCGTATAGCCAATGCCGGAGGGCAAGGTGCATTGACGACTGCCAACGGGATCACAGTGGTGGACACCGCAAACGGCGGGACCACTGCAGCGGGAGCCTTCGCGCTCGACGGGCGCGTCGTCGCGGGGGCATACGAGTACCAGCTATTCCGTGGCAGTTCCGATGGCTCGAACGCCAACGCCTGGTACTTGCGTTCGGAGGCGACACCCGTGCCACCCGATCCCCCAACGCCGCCCGAGCCACCCAAACCGCTCTATCGACCTGAAATAGCGGCCTACCTCGCAAACCAGCACCTCGTGGGCGAGATGTTCGTCCACAGCCTGCATGACCGCGTGGGCGAGCCTCAGTACGTCGAGGGCCAAGGCTTCAATCCTGACCAGGACAAACCCCGCTCGGGCTGGCTGCGCGCGGTCGGCAACTGGCAGGGCAGCAAGAGCGCCAACGGCATCTTCAAGGCCAGTACCAATTCGTTCCTGCTGCACGGCGGCGCCGAGCTGGCCAAATGGAAGCTCTTCGGCAACGGCACGGACCGGGGCCACCTCGGTCTGATGGGCAGCTATGGCTACGCCAACACGAATGCCACCGCGCAGGGCAACCCGTTCAGCGCCAAGGGCACCGTCGAGGGCTGGAGCGTGGGTGGATACGCCACGTGGTATCAGAACGACGAGAAGAAACTCGGGGCCTACGTCGACACCTGGGTGCAGTACGGCTGGTTCACCAACCACGTCGATGGGCAGTACCTGCCCTCGGTGCGCTACAACGCGCAAGGCTGGGCCGCGTCTGGCGAGACCGGCTATGCGGTGCCGCTGCGCAATGACTGGATCATCGAGCCGCAAGGCCAGTTGATCTATGTCGGCTACAACGAATCCGACATCACCGAACCCACCGGCACCAGCATCACCGGCGCCAGCTCGCACGGCTGGATCACCCGGCTCGGCGCGCGTTTTCATCGTACATTCTTGCGCCCTGACGACCGCAAGATTCAGCCATACCTGACGCTGAACTGGTGGCACACCAGCGTTTCCAGCAGCATCTCGTTCAATGACCTGCCGCTGGGCAGCATGTATCCGAGCAACCGCTACGAGGTGAAGCTCGGTGTGAACGCGGATCTGGGCAAACGCTGGACGGCATGGTCCAACGTGTCAGGCGCCTGGGGCGCGCAGAGCTTCTACCAGTACGCGCTGCGCGTGGGGGTGAAGTATGCATGGTGAGCACAATCGCTCACGCATAGTCACCGTGACGACACCACGCCGTCTGGCCATGTAGACGGCGAGTCCTCCTATTCTGTACGCGCGGACAGACCGCTATACGTATCCCCGGCGTAAATCAAGTCCCGGAATCAGCGCCGCCGAGGCCATCGCAATAGCAGCATTGGAATCATGGCGAGCATGTTCCATCCTGGCCAGAACTTCGCGAGCGCCAGCGCAGCAATCGCGCAAGCTGCGAACATCCTGCTGCGATAACGCAATCGCTTGGCGGTGGCTGTCGCAGTAGTCGCGGCATCGAGCAGTAACTCAGGATGTTTCAGCACGTGTGCAATCCTGCGCCACATACACAGGGCAATGCATAGTAAATGGCCACTGTATAGCTGGGATGCAGTCGCCAGATCCCCGTACGCTCCTTGCACTGAGACGGTACAACGATAGCCCGTCTCAGGCTGTGTTTGCTTCCGCACCGACCTGATGACATCCAGCGTGTGTGAATACATCGAGAAGCAACGTGGCGACAACCTGGTCCCTCGCAGTTCCCGACGATGAAAGGTATCCCAACCCGATTGATCGCCCTCTCGGTGCATATTTGACTACATCTCGCCACCTCAGGACCGTAGTGAGCATGTCCCGGTACCACTCCAGGAACCGTTGATACCCGTACCCGGGTCTCGCAAGGACCGGAAGAATTGTCAGGCTCAACAATGTCAGAAGCACACCATGCGCAAACTCATAATGGGCATTGTGGAATTTCGCGAGAAGATGCTACCGCGGTACGCAGAACAGTTCAGCAGGCTCGCACTCGCGCAAACGCCTGATGCGCTCTTCATCACATGCTCGGATAGTCGGGTTGTTCCGGACCTGCTCGCATCGACGCATCCCGGCGATCTTTTTACGATGCGCAACGTTGGCAATCTGATACCCCCGGCAACTGCGGAAGGCGTCTCGACCGGCGATCTCTCCGAGGCAAGCGCAATCGAGTACGCGGTGTTGGTGCTGAAGGTCGCGAACATTGTCGTGTGCGGGCATTCCGAATGCGGCGCCATGAAAGCTGTCTATTCACGCAACCCGAAGCTGAAAGCACCAAATCTCGATAAATGGCTTTATCACGCCAGCAATGCAGCCTTCCGCCTCGAACATGAGGGTGCGCTCGATGAAAGCCTGAAGCCGCACGACCAGTTGTCACAGCTCAACGTCCTCGTGCAGATCGAACATCTGATGACTTACCCTATCGTACGCCAGCAAGTTATGGCGAGGGCGCTCGTACTGAGCGGCTGGTGGTTCGACATCGCCACGGGCGACATGTACGCCTATGAGCGGGCAAGCCGTTCGTTCGAGGTCATTGATCGCGCGCTGGCCGAGCGGCTTGCTTCGCGCCTTGCCTCGCTCGCGCGGTGAGGGCCGGGACGATATCAGCATGGCCATCCGTACCACGCGCGACGCGCTCTCTCGCATTTTCTACCAGCGCTGTTTCTGGCTCTTTTTGGTGTTGCTCACGCTCATCGGCGCGGTATCGTTTGTCCCACCGAGCGACAGTGGCCGCCTCGTCCTGAACATCGTCAATATGTTCCTGCTGCTGGCGACCGTGGCAGCAGTCGGCCGCACAACCCTGTCGTTCGTGATCGTGCTGTTGCTTGCCCTCCCGGCCATGTGGTTCCAGTACCTCGGCCTTTGGCACGATGACGACAGCAGCCTCGCCGTATCCTGGCTGTTCAGCGTTGCGCTCTACTTCATCACCGTCGCGTATCTTCTCCGCTATGTCTTCCAGCCCAGGATCATGACGCCGGACAAGCTGTTTGGCGCCGCTGCCGCCTATCTGCTGATCGGCGTCCTCTGGGCGTACGTCTACGCGAGTATCGGATTCTTCTATCCGCAGTCGTACATGGTCGTCGGGCAACCGGGAAGGCTCGTCTACGCCGACGCGCTTTACTTCAGCATAACCGTCCTCACGAGCACAGGCTTCGGCGACATCACGCCACTGACGCGGCCGGCACGCGGCATGTGCATGGTGGAACAGATCACCGGCAGCTTGTTCGTCGCGATCCTGATCGCCCGCCTCGCCGGTGTTTATCCTCCGCGAGAGAGTTACACAGACGAAAAATCCTAGTGCTGTCCCGTCTCAAACTGAATAGGTAGCCAATCCGTGGCGGAGTGGGGTCAGCCAATGCCTGTGGGCACCCGACGACATCTGCCTCCCCAGTACTTACACGCTCGCGAAGCAATGCCAGTCTTACTTTCCTACGCGGATAACGACTGATGCAACGCAAGCGAGCAAGACGGTGCAGAGACAGACGATCATCAATGCCGCATGGACTGAGGGCGGAGCCGTTTCGAGCGTGAGCGAGCGATGGCGATACCACCCTACAGCAAACATGGCCAAAGCGCCAACGACAACCAGCAAGGCGGCCACCCACAAGCCGGCGGAATGTGCCTCCGCGGCGGCGCGCACTAGTAGAGCACCGTTGACCAGTGTGGAAAGTGCTGTACGTCTCCATGCGAGCGCTGTGCGCTCCGGCTGGGCTCCAGGATCGCGACTCACTGAAGCTTGACCACCAGTCCGACAGTAAGGACCAATGCTACGCAGCTGATCACAGCACTGAGCAGCGGGATGCCGATAGAGGCAGGAAGGGGCCCGGAATGACGCATCGCGATCTCATTCCCCTTCCAACGAGAATAAGCGCAGCCTGCCATCACCGCTGCCAGCAACGACAACGCTAGTGCTACACCAGAAAGTACGGCTTTCGATTCCACATGGCTAGCGAATTGGTCGAGAACAATGCCGCCAGCCAAGACGGCAAGTGCAGTCCGAATCCAAGCCAGAAAGGTGCGCTCGTTCGCAAGCGTGAATCGATAGTCCGGCTCCTGACCAAGCATCTGCCACTGCGGTCGCTTCATATTCGTACTACTCCTCGGGACAATTACTGGGCGCCTGGCGCATACAAAGGTGGTACCCCCCGGCGCCCGGCACCATCCAGTGGTACTTGAAACTCGGCATGGAATAGTCGATTTGACGAGGGCATTCCAAATGCCGACTGGATGAGAGGCGAGCCAGGAGAGATGATCGTAGTTATTGCAAACTCAATGACGCGATGAATCAGATCGCAGGATCGGCGCTTGCCTCAGTGAACCTGAATGCCGGTCTCGGCAATCTTCTTTCCCCAAGTGTCGTAGTCGCTGCGAATGCGGTCGCGCAACTCGGCTGGCGTCGAGGTCTGCGGCAGCATGCCCATGCTCTGAAGTCGCTCTGCAATCTCCGGTCCGTTGACAGCCCTACGCAAGGATTCCTCAAGGCGCCTCATCGCGTCCGGCGGGACTCCCGCAGGTGCTACCAAACCGTACCAGGAGTTCAGGCCGAACTGAATGCCGAGCTCCCTGAACGTGGGCACCGAGGGAAACATTGGGGAGCGCTGCGGCGAGGTAACAGCAAGAACGCGCACCTTCCCGGCCTTCACTTGCGTCGACGCCAGGCCCCATCCGCCGAAGACCGCATCGATCTCGCCGCCCAGCATGGCCATTACGGATTCGCTGGACCCCTTGTAAGGAATGTGCAGGATGTTAACGCCAGCGGCCTTGTTCATGACCTCGCCGCTGATATGACCCGCGCTACCCTCTCCCCATGAGCCAAAACTAAGTTTTCCCGGGCTAGACTTTGCTCGCGCTATCAGATCGGCATAGGAGGTGATCGGCGAGTTCTTCGGCACCATCAACGCGTTTCCAGAAACGGAGATCAGGCCGATCGGGGCGATGTCGGCAAGCGGGTCAAAGAGTCTCTTGGCGATAAGGTGAGGCGACAGCGCAAGCGCCGCCTGGTAGACGATGCCGATGGTGTATCCGTCAGCTTTCGCGTTTGCGACCGAGGCCACACCGATCAATCCGCTGGCGCCAACCTTGTTCTCGACGACGATCGGCTGTCGCAGGTCCACACTCATTTTCCGGGCCACGAGGCGCGCGAGGATGTCGGGCTCGCCGCCCGCGCTGGCAGGTACCACTAGCCTGATTGGCCGCACCGGAAATCCGGTTTCCGCCTGCGCCGTGGCACTCAGGGAGATGCAGCAAAGCGCCGCAAGGGAAATCAAACGAGCAAAGTGTTTCTTCATGACGTTAACCTGTAAGGAGGGAGGTCAGCGGTTGGCGTCTTCAAGTATCAGATCGACCGCCTTCTCGCCAATAGCAATCGACGGCGCGTTGGTGTTGGCAGAGGGCATCGTCGGCATGACGGATGCGTCTGCAACACGCAGGCACGACACGCCGCGCACGCGCAGACGCTCGTCCACCACCGATCTCGCATCGGTACCCATGCGGCAGGAGCCGATGGGGTGATAGGAGGTCTGGCCGACCGCGCGCGCGTAGTCGAGCAGTTCCTCATCGGAGTTGCCCGCGGGCCCGGGTCGGGTTTCCCGCACCACGAAGCGCGCGAGGGCCGGCTGCTGGGCAACTCTGCGCGCCAACCGCAGTGCCCCGAGCATCGAAGCGACATCGTCGGGGTGTTGCAGGTAGTTGGCGTTCATCGCGGGTGCCTGAGCAGGGTCAGGCGAAACGATATGCACCGTGCCCTGTGACTTCGGCGTGAGCGCAAAGGTCCCGATGGAGAAGCCCGAGAACTCGTCCAGGACCAGCTTGCCGGCCGTGCGCGCGTCGGCGCTCGATAGGTAGTGCAACTGGAGCTTTGCGTCCGCCTGACTCAGGTGCGGCGCGGTGCGCACCAAGGCATGCGCGACCGCGCTACCGCTGCTCATGAGACCGTTGCCATGCACGGCCAGGCGCGCCGCCATCAGTGCCTTGCGCCACAGGCTCGGCATGATCTGGTTGAGCGTCACAGCATTGCGAGATTCGAAGGTCAGGCGCACATGTAGATGGTCGCGCAGACATTCGCCCACCTCCGGCGCATGATGCCGCACGTCGATGCCCAGGGCGCGCAGGCGCGCCGCATCGCCAATGCCTGAGAGCTCCAGCAGTTGCGGGGACTGCAGCGCACCGGCAGAGAGGATGACTTCCTTCGCGGCAAACACTTGACGCAGTTCGCCGCCGACTCGGTACTCGACACCGCATGCCCGCGAGCCGTCGAACAGGATGCGCTGTGCCATGGCGCCTGTCTGCACGCTCAACCTGCTGTTGGCAGGCAGAGACTTCAGGTAGGCATCGCGTGCGCTGACACGCAGGCCGCGCCGGGTGTTGAGCTGGAGGTAGCCAACCCCTTCGTAGTTGGTGCCGTTGTAGTCCGGGTTGGCCGGTATGCCGGCCTGCACGCAAGCCTGCACAAAGCCCTCCATTAACGGCAGATGCGGCCCGTACTCGCT
This sequence comes from Cupriavidus sp. HMR-1, assembly GCF_000319775.1. Classification (NCBI taxonomy): domain Bacteria; kingdom Pseudomonadati; phylum Pseudomonadota; class Betaproteobacteria; order Burkholderiales; family Burkholderiaceae; genus Cupriavidus; species Cupriavidus sp. HMR-1. Next base: position 10,655 of record NZ_ANKP01000100.1, on the reverse strand, counting down.
CACCCGCACCGGGCCGGCGTGCCCGCGCATCGCCGGGTCGCCCGCCCGGTAGCACTCTGCACGTTTCAGATAGGGCTTGAACTTGTCGCTGCCCCAGTCTGCGAGGCCATGCTCGTCGCGCCAGCGGTCGTACTCCTGGCTATCGCCGTGCACCCAGATCATTCCGTTGACCGCCGAGGAACCACCCAGCACCCGGCCACGCGGCCAGTAGATTTTCCGGTCGTTCAACTGCTTTTCGGGTTCCGTGAAGAAGCGCCGCACGACCCGCTCATCGCGAATCAGGTAGGCAACTCCCGCAGGCACTCGAACCCACACCTGGCGCGAGTCGTTGCCTGCCTCGAGTAGCGTCACGCTGTGCTTGCCAGAGCGTGCTAGACCGGCAGCCAGAGCGCAGCCGGCGGAACCGGCGCCGACCACGACGTAGTCTGCCGTTGTCTGCGTCGCCTTCATGCGAGGGTTCCCAGGTTGCGCATCAATCGCTGCGCCTCCTTGCCCATGCGCTCGAAGCGAGCGTCTGGCTGCTCCGGCTGCAGAAACGTCGGGCCGAAGCGCGGCGCCGTCGGTGCAATGGTCAGTTCAATCAGTGCTGGAGCGGGCTGGGTCAGGCAGGAAGCAATGGCCTCCCGAAGGTGCGCCGCCTGGTCAAAGCGCGTCGCACTGGCATAGCCAGCGGCCATGGCCATCGCGCAGAAGTCGATCGGCGCAGAACCCGCCACCGCCAGGTTGGCGCCGCCGTTGAACTGCACCCCATTGGCAAACACGAAGTGGTAGAGGTTCGCCGGGCGCACGCCCGCGACTGTCGCCAGCACGCCAAGCTCCATCAGCAGACTGGCGTCGCCGTCCAGCACGATAACCTTGCGCTGCGGGACCGAGAGCGCCAATCCCAGCGCCAAACCGGCCGCGCCGCCCATCAGCGGCACGGAGGAAAGGCCGAGCGCATAGTCCGGATCGATCTGATCCATGCAGTTCATGGCGGACATCGTGCTGACCACGATTGCCTCGGCGCGCGCGTCGCGAATGATCTCGCAAGCTTCTTGTGTATTCAGAGTCATGCTCAGTTCCATCCGGTGTAGTGACCAATCAGCACAGCGGCAGGCATGTGGCGTGCAACGCTGGCTCTCGCCGCTTCCTCGATACAACCAACGTCCTGCGGCCCATCCAGGCGCCAATGCGGGATACCCATCACGTCCAGCATCGGTTCCACGAGGTTCACCACACGCCGGCGCGATTGGGCAGGGTCTTGTCCAACGTTGTCGAACTCGCGCCCGAACTGGCCAACCACCAGCAGCATCGGCAGGCCGGCATCCAGGCCAACGGCGCGCAAGCTGTTCATGCAATTGAGCAGGCCCTGATTCTGGATAAGTACGGCTGTCCGCTTACCACCAATCTGCAAGCCCCCGGCCACATGGATGGCCTGGTTCTCGTCCGAGCAATGGATGACTTTGAATTGCGCGCGGCGATCGAGCAGGGCGTGAACCGAGAGCTGAACGAAGTCGGGCACGGTGACGATGTGATGCAAGCCGCTTGCGTCAAGGCAGTCGACGATGGCACTTGCAGCAACCGATGAAGGAAGGGAGGTCATGGGTTCGCTTCTGGAAAAGGTGCAGGTAGTTTAAGAAGCAAGCCAATAATCGACTATTCAGATAATCTGATACATTGATGCCAAAAACGTATCGCCGTGATCAGGCATTACCACCGTGGACGACCTTAACCATCACCTGTTGCGCAAATTGCGCCTGCGGCATTTCGAACTGCTGGGCCACCTCGGGGAAGTGGCGACTGTGCACGCGGCTGCCAAGCGCATGCACCTCACCCAGCCGGCTGTGTCGCGCATGATCCAGGAGATCGAGGAAATCTTCGGTGGCCCCCTGTTCGATCGCACCGCGCGCGGGATTTCCGCCAACCACATCGGGCTCGCGTTGATGCGTCGCTCCGGGATGCTGGTGGCAGAACTCGCAGCAGCCCAGCAGGAGGCCACCGTGATGCGCGCGGGCGCCAGCGGGATGCTGCGCATCGGCACCTTCTCCGGTTCTACCTCATTGCCGCAGGGCATCGTCGAGTTACGACGACGCATGCCGAATGTGTTCGTTCAGATCCGTGAAGCGCAAGTGAGTCAGCTCATCGCCGACCTGCTGCAGGGCGAAATCGATTGCATCGTCGGGGCGCTCGCGCCCGATGAGCTGAATAACGAGCGGCTGGACCGCCTGCGTGTCGACGTGCTAGCCGAAGATCATATGTGCGTGGTCGCGTCCCGTACCCATCCGCTGGCCAAGCGAAAGAAGATCAGCTGGAATCAACTTGCCGAACAGCAATGGATCCTGCCCCCCCGGGGCTCCCTGCTGCGCCGCGCCGTTATCGCCGCCAGCCTGACAGAAGGCATCACGCCGCCACAACCGTGCATCGAATGCCTCTCTCCCCTCACGGTGCTAACGCTCATTCGCCTGGACCCGCGTTGTATCGGGCCGATGCGCGTGCAGCAGGCACAAGAGGAGGTCAGAATCAACAAGAGCCTGGTCATCCTCGATGTGCAACGCATCGCCGCGATGCCCCCCTTGACGATGATCACGCGAACCGCAACGGGTATGCGCGAGCTTGTGGTTGCTCTGAAGAGTTGCCTCGTGGATTCAGTCGGCGGCAATTCCACGAAGCCGACTATCTCAGGGTAAGCGCAGTCGAGCTTGCCACGAGCGCGGTCGCCTGCCGAGCATACCTGCACGAGTACAGGAACCATCGATACCGGCGCCCAGCAGTTCCCAGCACTTGACGCGCTGTCCGACGTGGCAACGGCCAATGCAAAAGATGCGCGCGCGGAGTAGCGATCGAGCTATACCGAGCTTTACCGAGCAATTCCCCTGTTCTCCCAATAACTGGCTCCAGGTAAGCAGCACCGCCGCTTGAGCCACACTATCTGTTCAGGTATCGTCTCGCGAGTCGTGCAGCGGATGCACCCATGCGGACTACCTACCTGTTGATTGTGAGAGGTGAGAACTGATGATCGACCATACCGGCGTCAACGTTAGCGATTTCTCCCGGAGTCTGGACTTCTACGCTGCTGCGCTTGGCGCGATTGGCATCGTCAAGATCATGGAAATTCCGGCCAGCGTGACTGGGCACACTGACGTGGCCGGATTCGGGCCGCCGGGAAAGCCGGAGTTCTGGCTTATTTCGGGCACCCCCAACAAGCCACCGCTGCACGTCGCTTTCCGCGTAGACAGCCGGGCGGAAGTCGATGCGTTCTACAAGGCCGCCATGGCGGCCGGCGGCCGCGACAACGGTGGCCCCGGGTTGCGACCGCACTATCATCCGGACTACTACGGCGCCTTCGTTCTCGATCCAGACGGCCACAACATCGAAGCAGTCTGCCACCAGGCCGCCTGACTACTTTCGGTTGAAGGCGGTAACGGCAGGAGATCAGAAATTGTGGGTGATGCCCAGACCGAAGCCGCTGACCGCATCGCCTGCCTTCAGGCCGGGCACGGAGTTGGCCGACAGGTTATAGCTGGCGGTGGCGTGGTTAACCAGACGCGTATAGGCCGCCCAGAGTTCAGTACGCTTTGACAGCGTATAGCCATATCCCAGCGACACCTGCCACGCGCCGGAATCAGTGCCCGGCAGGCCGATACCGCCCACGGCCTGGACAGTGTTGCCGTGGGCATTGCCTCCCTGCGTGTACGACGCACGGAACGTATGTGGCCCGCGATTGTAGGTAGCCGCAGCCTGCCACGCATCGCGCCGCACCGACTGCCCCGGCGCAGGCTCGTAGCTGAGCCGCTCATAGGCGGCGCGCAATCTGACGCCGCCGATGGCGTACACCAGTCCGACCCGATCGGCGTAGTCGTGCGAGCCACTATAGAAATAATCGCCGTGGTACTCGTGGCCCCACGCCGCATACCATTGGCCGGATTCGTAGCTGACCAGCCCAGACCAGGCAATCGGATTCGTGGTGGCCGTGCGGTTTTCCGGCATCGATACCGCCACGCGCGCCGACACACCGCCCCAGTCCGGCGTGGCGTACTGGACAAGGTTGGGCTGGCGACGGTCGAACGACTGCGGCGAGACGCCATTCGCGGCGGTCACGAAGCCATTCCCCATGATCGAGTTGGACGCAAAGATCCCTGCCGTGAACGGGTCCACCTTGTACACCGACACGTAGCGCAGGGGCATCTCCCACTGCCCCATCCAGAACTGCCCCCAGGGGCCGCTCAGACCAACGGCGGTATTGCGGTCACCGATCTGCGCGGTGCCGGTGCCGTCCATGCGCAGGTTCGTCTCGATCTGGAAGAAGGCACGGTTGCCGCCTCCCAGCGACTCCCCGCCACGAAAGCCGAGCACCGACAGATCGTTGGACAGGCGTGCCAGGGACTGGCTGCGCCCGTTCCCGGAAACCTGGATCGACTCGACGTTCTCCTTGATGAAACCGTAGATCTGCACACCGTCGCTCTGGGCGGCGGCTGGGGTGGCTGCGCATAGCAGCACGGGAAATGAGGCAACGAGCGGTGCGAGCCGCCCCCGGTACAACGGTTCCATTTTGTCTCCATGTCGTTATGAGTACAGTTTCTTACAAACGAACTCACATTTGAAGTTCGTGTATACACCAATAAGAAACAGTATTCATCGCATGGAGACCGCCTGCAGATTCGACCGTTACCAGCTGTTGCGCACCTCCGCGTGCCCGGCGTCTTCCCCGTCCCCTTGTGCTGCACCACCGCGCTTCCGGTACCAGAGCCAGTAGGCCGCCGACAGCGCCAGCATGAAAGGCACGCCCGCCACCAGGGTCATCCTGAACTCCGGCGTGAACCACGTTGTCACCAGCGTGGCGAACATCAGCCCCGCGCCGAGCAGCGTTGTCACCGGAAAGCCCCACATCCTGAAGGCGAGCGGCCGCCCCCGGTGTTGCCGCCGAAAGAACAGATGCGTGATGAAGATCATCAGCCAGGTGAACATCGCACCGAACATCGAGATCGCCATCATCAGCATGAACGAGGCATCCGGATACACCACGTTGAGCACCACCGCGAAGGCGATGCCAACGGTGGACAACAACAACGCCGTCATGGGCACGCCGCGACCGTTGACCTGACCCAGCGCCTTTGGCGCGTAGCCCGCGCGGGACAAGCTGAACATCATCCGTGTGGTGATATAGAGCTGGCTGTTCATGGCAGACAACGCCGCCACCAGAATCACGAAGTTGAACACCGCCGCGGCACCCGGTACGCGCGTGGCCGCCATCACCCTGACGAACGGACTTTCACCGGCGCCGGCCGCCGTCCACGGCACGATCATCAGCATCAGCGCGAGCGTCAGCAGATAGAAGAACACCAGACGCACCATGGTCGCGCGAAATGCGCGCGTGATGGCGGTCTCCGGGTCGCGTGCCTCGCCGGCCGCCACGGCAATCATCTCGATGCTCAGGTAGCTGAAGATGGACACGATCACCGCCACCCACGTACCCCACATCCCTTTCGGGAAGAAGCCACCATGCGCGGTGTAGTTGGCCAACCCGATGCCTGACTCGGCCGGCGCACGTGTCACCACATAGGCGCCGAGCAGGATAAAGCCGACGATGGCGGCAATCTTCAGCATCGAGAACACATATTCGACCGCGCCGAACACCTTGACGCTGGTGGCGTTGATGCCGATCAGCGCAGCGGAGAAACCGACGATCCAGTACCACCCGGGCACCGCCGGAAACCAGTACTTCATGTAGACCGCGATGGCCGTGACTTCCGTGCCGACCGCGAATACGATCGACGACCAGTAGGCATAGCGCACCAGGAATCCGGCCAGCGGCCCGATGTAATGCTCCGCATTGGCGCCGAACGAGCCGGAAGTCGGATGCGCCACCGTCATCTCGGCCAGGCAGCCCATCAGCAGCAAGGCGATCAACGCCCCGATGGCGTAGCTCACCAGCACGCTCGGGCCTGCGAAGCCGATGGCAAACCCGCTCCCCAGGAACAGGCCCGTACCAATCGCGCCACCGATGGCGATCATGGAGAGCTGTCCGGTGGACAGCCCCCGATGCAGCCCCTGCTCCCGCTCGACGATTGCGTCGAATCCCTGTTGCTGCCTCATCGCTTGTCTCCTCTTATTGTTCTGGCCGTTGCACTCAGGTCACTGACTTGCGCGTGCGGAACGCTTCCGTGTTCCACGCCTCGCTTGTGACGATGTCCTTCAGTGCTGCGATGGTGTCCCAGATATCAACATGGCGAACGTAGAGCGCGGCAACACCGAAGCGCAGGATGTCAGGGGCGCGAAAATCGCCGATGATGTTGCGCGCGATCAGCGCCTGCATGATCGCGTAGCCCTCCGCATGCCGCAGCGATACCTGGCTGCCGCGTTGCTCTGCATCACGCGGCGTGGCCAGCGTGAAACCCAGTCCCGCCAGTTCCTGCTCGGCCAGTGCGATAAACAGGTCGCCCAGCGACACGCTCTTCTCGCGCAATGCTTCCATGTCGACACCGTCGAACGCTTCCAGCGCGCTCTCCAGCGAAATCAGGCCGAGTTGCGGCGCGGTACCCGTCAACATCCGGTCGATACCGGCATGCGGTGCGTACTCGTGCGTGAACGCAAATGGCTGAGCGTGGCCATGCCAGCCGGAAAGCGGCTGACGGACATGCTCCAGGTGGCGCGAGGCGACGAACACGAACGCAGGCGCACCGGGGCCCCCGTTCAGATACTTGTATCCGCATCCGACCGCAAAATCGACCTCGCAGCGATTCAGATAGACCGGCATGGCGCCCGCCGTGTGGCAGAGGTCCCAGACCACCAGCGCGCCAGCCTCGTGCGCGCGGCGGGTCATCGCCTCCATGTCGTAACGCTTGCCCGTCTTGTAGTTCACGTGGGTCAGCGAGACGATGGCCACGTTCTCGTCGATTGCGGACATCACCTCTTCCGGATCGACGCAACGCAGCTCACAGCCCGTCATCTCCGCAACGCTCTCCGCAATGTAGACGTCGGTCGGGAAATTGGTACGCTCGGCGAGAATCACGCCGCGGCCGGGCCGCATACGGGTGGCCGCCACCAGTACCTTGAACAGGTTGACCGAGGTCGAATCGGCCACGATCACCTCACCCTGCCCGGCGCCAATCAGCCGGGCAATGCGATCGCCGGTGCGCTGCGGCGCGGGATACCAGTCGGCATCGTTCCACGAGCGGATCAGGCCTTCCGCCCATTCCTGTTCGATGGCCACCTTCATGCGCGCTGGCACATTGGCGGGCATCGCGCCAAGGGAATTGCCATCGAGGTAGATGGTGCCAGCCGGCAGCGCAAATCGTGCGCGGCAGCCAGCCAGTTTGTCTGCCGCATCCAGTGCGGCACAGTCTTCGCGAATCATCATGGGTTGCGGGAATGCTGCTAGAAAAAAGCGTGGAAATGCTGGTGTCCCATCGGGACGTCAACCCAGCGTGTCAGGCCGCGCGTCCGGGATGGACTTGTCCGCAGTGCGGGCAGCGGCGCTTGTCTTGCGAGGCGTAGAAGCTCTCGAAAAGAGGCGGGAGATCGGTGACGATGCTCTTGAGTTGCACCTCGACGCGATGCACCAGGTGACCGCATGCGTCGCAATACCACTCGAATCCGTCCAGCATGCCGGCGGGCCGCTGCCGTTCGATCACCAGGCAGGCGCTGCCGGCCTCGGGACGCTGCGGGGAATGGCGAACGTGCGGGGGCAGCAGGAAGATGTCACCCTCTTTCAGGTCCACCCGCTCGCGTCTGCCGTCGACCCAGAGATTCAGGTAGGCATTGCCGCGCAGCTGGTAGAAAAACTCTTCGAGCGGATCGTCGTGATAATCCGTGCGATGGTTGGGTCCACCCACCACCGTCACGATGAAGTCGCTGTCCTGCCACACCTGCCGGTTGCCGACGGGCGGCTTCAACAGGTGTGCATGCTCGTCGATCCAGCGCGGGAAATTGAAGGGCGCTCCGTAGGTCAGCATAGGTGTCTCTCTCCGTCGGCGTCGCGTCGCAACGCGCCACCGGCCTTTTGAATGGCTCGACCGGAGTCTAGGGGAGCCACGCCGGCCTCGATAATCAAACATCCGGCGCTGGCTATCCCGAACAGGAATACCAGCGCGTCCCGAAGCCCCCCTTTCGGAATGTGTCACTCAGCAAGGCAGCGGCACGTCGGGCACGCTTGCCTGCGCGGCCTCTCGCAGGCAAGCGATGAACGCGCGGCCCGCCGCGCTCTGTTCCTTGTTCGAACGCACCGAGAATCCAACCGTGCCGAAGGCGCAGGTCTCCGGCAGGTCGAGAACGCGCAGCAGGCCGGCGCGCGCGAACTGGTTCGCCGCCACGCTTGGCATCAGTGCAATGCGCGGGGTCTCCATCAGCAGCCCAAGGTTGGTCAGCAGCGACAGCGACTCGACAACGTCCCCTGGCAGCGGCAGGCCGGCAGTACGGAACAGCTGCTCCGCTGCCAGGCGTGCCGGAGAGTCGGACGTCGGGAGTATCCACGCCGAATCGGCCAGCTCGGACAGGTGCCCCACGCGATCCGGCGCGTCACCGTAGCCCTTGCCGACCACCGCGCAGAGCGACTCCTCGAACAACACCTCATGCGTCAGCGGGAAGGCCGTGGCAATCGGCAGTTCACGCTCGGGAAGGCGGCCGACGACGATGTCGAGGTCTCCCGTGGCCAGCGCCGGAAACAAGTGGGCGGTGGTGCCTTCGCGCACGGTCACCAGTACGTTCGGCGTGCGCGCCTTGAGCATGGAGATGGCCAGCGGCAACAGTCGTGCCGATGCCGAGATCAGCGTGCCGACGATGACGTGCCCGCTGGTCCCCAGCCGGAAATCGTTCAGTTCGTCGGTCATGTAACGCAGTTCGGCCATCAACGACTTGACGCGCTGGCCAAGCAGCAACCCAAGCTCCGTCGGCATCACGCCGCGGTTGGAACGCAGGAATAGCGCGCCATCGAAGCAAGACTCCAGTTCGTGGATCACCTTGGTCACGGCTGGCTGCGTCAGGCGCATGTCATTGGCGGCGCGCATCACCGAGCGCGTCTGCAGCACGCGCTCGAAGATCATCAGTTGGTTCAGCTTCAACCTGCGAATCAGCGAGATCTCGCTGAGTGGATTGACGGACATTTGAGCCTCGGAATCACAAAGTTGAGAAGTCCTGCGCGGGTAGCCAGCGATTTCCCGCGCTATACGTGCGGCATAGCGCACACACATTCGGGTCAACCCGCTATTACCAAACCCCCTCTGTGTATAAGAAAATAATCATCGGAATACACATACTCGTCTACGTATAATTTGTAACGCCCGAGTATACACGTTGAGGAAATACGCGGGAGAGAGGAAGACGCCGCCAGGCGAGGTCTTCCGCACGACGGCAGGGGGAGGTGCCTGCGGCGATGACCAGCAACCCACGTTGGCCGCGCCGCCGTGCGGATGGACGTTGCCCGCGACACAAGAAACGAAAAGATTCGGAGACACAATGAAAAGGAAGCTGCTTGTACCGGGCGCGATGCTGTTCGCATGCGCTGGTGCCTACGCCCAGAGCGCGGTATGGCTATCGGGCTACGTCGACCTGAACATCGAGCACCTGATTCAATCGGGCCCGGCCAGCGTCACTCGCATGACCAGCGGCGGGCTGAACAACTCGCGCTTCAACCTGAGCGGCGTCGAGGATCTCGGCGGCGGCTACAAGGCCGTGTTCACGATCGAGCCGATGTTCTCCGCCGACACGGGCGTGCAGTCGGCGCAGTTCCGTCAGTCCTTCGTCGGACTCAAGAGTGCGGACCTGGGCGAGGTGACGATGGGCCGCCAGTTCACGCCTTCATACTGGATTGCGGGTTATGCGGACCCGAGCTGGGCCGCCGCGTACAGTATGGTGAACAACATGGAGTTCTTCTACGCGTCCTATCGCGTGGACAACGCCATCCAGTACAAGACGCCGACCTTCTACGGATTCACCGGCCGCGTGATGTATGCGTTCGGACTCGAAGACACGACGCGTGCGGGGCGCTTCCTCAGTATCGGCGTGGACTACCGTAACGGCCCACTGTTCCTGGGCGCGGTCAGCGAGCAGCAGTACACACGCGATATCCACCAGGCGTCGCAGATCCCGTCGTCACGCGACAACTACTTCTCCGCGGTCTACCGCATCGGGGGCTTCGAGCCAACCGCCATCTTCCATACCTACAAGGGTTACTACGCGTATCCCCCCTATGTGGCGTTCAATTCGAGCGGCTGGGATGCCCAGATCGGCGCGCGCTGGAACATCGACGGCCGCAGCCGCTTGTATGGCAGCGTGGTCTATCGTCACGACGACAACAACAAGAGCATCACCAGCGCGACCGGTTTCGTGATCGGCTACATCTACGGCCTGTCCAAGCGTACCGATCTCTATGCCACCTACGCACACGTGCACAACCAGAACACGGTGCCGATCGCGTACCCGGTGACCTTCCAGTCCAACCCGAGTCCCGGACAGAACCCATCGGGGATGCAGCTTGGCATCCGCCACGCCTTCTGAACACACCCGCTTGCTGCCGGCGCTGCAGATGTGGCACCGGCTGGAACCACATCGCCTGATCAACAAGGAGTCAGTCATGCATCATCCCCAACGCCGGCATCGCCACACGGCCCTGACCGGGGGCTGCGCCCTGGCAGTCGCCCTGATGTCCACCGCCCTGCTGCCGCTGGCCGCGCGGGCCGCCG
>NZ_ANKP01000099.1:0-25730 GCF_000319775.1 Cupriavidus sp. HMR-1 | reverse complement strand
CACGAAAGCTGCTTATGCACACCGGCACGAGAACTACGGCGAAACCGGCATGGCGCACCTGCTCGAGCACTTGATGTTCAAGGGCACGCCGTCATTGCCAGGTCGGACGATTCCCACCGAGTTCGCCCGCCGCGGCATGCAGTTCAACGGCACGACGGCGCAGGACCGCACCAACTATTTCGAGACCTTTGCAGCCAGCGACGACAACCTCGACTGGGCGCTCCGGATGGAAGCGGACCGCATGGTCAACAGCTTCATCTCGCGCGCCGACCTCGACAAGGAAATGACGGTCGTACGCAACGAGATGGAGATCGGTGAGAACAATCCGATGCGGATGCTTCAACAGCAGATGTACGCGGCGGCCTATCGGTGGCACAACTACGCCAAGGCGCCGATCGGCGCGCGCAGCGATGTCGAGCGTGTCGGTATCGAGAACCTGCAGGCGTTCTATCGACGCTACTACCAGCCCGACAACGCGGTGCTGGTGGTAGCCGGGCAGTTCGATCCGGTGCGTGCGCTGTCACAGATCGAGCAGGCGTTCGGGCAGATTCCGCGGCCCACGCGCGTGCTCCCGACCGAGCACACCGTGGAACCGCCGCAGGAAGGCGCCCGGGAACTGACACTGACGCGCCCAGGCGACAGCAGCATCGTGGCCGCGATGTATCACGTCGCGCCGGGCGCGCATCCCGACACCACGGCCCTGGCGCTGCTGACGGTCATCCTCGCCGACACGCCGGGAGGGCGGCTCGAACATGCGCTGGTGGACACACGCAAGGCCGCATGGCAGATGTCGATGTTCGACGCGATGAAGGATCCCGGCGTGATCCTGTTCGCGGCAGGGACAGGCAAGGACCGGCCCATCGAGCCGGTGCGCGCGGCGCTGCTCGCGGAAATCGAAGGACTGGCCGCAAAGCCAGTCACTCAGGACGAACTGGATCGCGCCCGCGTGCGGATGCGTAACGCGTACGAGAAGATTCTCAACGATCCGGCACGCTATGGCGTGGCGCTGTCCGAATCCATCGCAAAGGGCGACTGGCGCCTGCTCTTTATCGCGCGCGACCGCGTGGAAACCACCACGCTGGAAGACGTACAGCGCGTGGCGGAGAACTACCTGCGCCAGACGAACCGCACGGTCGGCGAGTTCCTGCCGGGAGACAAGCCCCAGCTTGCGACCATTCCGCAGTCGCCCGACGTGGCAGCGCTGGTGCGCGACTACGCCGGCAAGGCTGTCGCGCAGGCCGTGCCCACGTTCGACCCGAGCCCGACCAACATTGACGCCCACACGGTGCGCCAGACGCTTCCAAACGGGATGGAGCTGGCGCTGCTATCCAAGCCGACGCGCGGCGAAGCGGTCAATGGCACGCTGGTCCTGCATCTGGGCAATACCCAGTCCCTGCAAGGGAAAACAGCGATTGGCTCGCTGACAGCCGGAATGCTCGACCGTGGCGCGGGCGTGTTCAGCCGTCAGCAGATTGCAGATCGGCTCGAGGCGCTCAAGGCCAATGTATCGATCTCGGGCAGTTCGGAGCGGCTGACGGTACGGTTCGAGACGCACCGCGCCTACCTGCCCGACCTGCTGGACCTGTTGCGCACGGTGCTGCGCATGCCGACATTCCCGTCGGCCGAACTGGAAACCCTGCGCGCCAGCAGTATCGCGGGTGTGGACAGCCAGCGTCGCCAGCCCAACGCGCTGGCGCCGAACGCCCTCGGGCGCCATGGCAACCCATATCCGGCCGAGGATCCACGCTACACGCCAACCTTCGACGAAAGCGTGGCCAGCCTCAGGAGAGTGACGCAGGCCGATCTGCGCGAGTTCCATGCGCAGTTCTACGGCGCCGACCATGCGCAACTTGCGATCGTCGGCGACTTCGACGCCGACGACGCCGCGAAGCAGATCCAGTTCCTGTTCGGCGACTGGCGAGCCCAGGTACCGTTCGAGCGCGTGGATCGCCCGTTCATCGCCATTCCGGCGGCCAACTTCACGCTCGACACGCCTGGCAAGGCCAACGCTGTGTACCTGGCATCGCAACCCGTCGATCTGCTCAACGACTCGCCGGACTACCCGCTGATGCTGATCGCAGCCAGAGTGCTCGGCGGCACCGGTATGCGCAGCCGGTTGGCCGACCGGCTGCGGCAGCAGGAAGGCATCAGCTACGGTGTCTCGAGTTCGCTGTCGATCGGCGCACTCGACCGCGCAGGACGCTTTGCCTTATGGGCCGTCTACGCACCGCAGAACCAGACGCGCCTGCGCGACGCGGTGGATCAAGAAATGCAACGCTTTGTGCGCGATGGCATCACATCCGTCGAGCTGTCCGAAGCCGTCAGCGGGCTACTGCAACAGGGCCTGATCAGCCGCACAAGGGATGGCGTGCTGGCTGGGGCGCTGGCGAACCAGCTTTACCTTGGCCGCACCATGGCCCATACGGCGGAAGTGGAGGCTCGCATCAGCAAGGCCACGCCGGAGGCGGTCAACGACGCGATCCGGCGTTACCTGAGTCCGAATACGCTGACGCAGGCATTTGCCGGGGATTTCAGCTCGGGTGCAAGCACCCCGGCCGCAACGGCGGCGGAACCCGGCACCGCGCCCGCAGCCGCCCCAGCAGAACCAGCCCGACCCTGATCCGGCAATGCAGCGAGGGATGACGGAAACGTCATCCCCCAAGCCTTGAGACCTGACGACAATCACTGTATATTCATACAGTGATCATTCAGACTAGAGGTATGGATGTCGATTGTGCGAGCTAGCAGCAAGGCAGAAGCGCTCAGGCTTCTGGCCTCTGAGCAGATGCTTGCGCTTGAGCTGGATTACGAGACCGGATGGCAGGACGCCGTCGAACTCGGACGGCTCGGAGAGAAGCGCGGTATCAAGGTGCAGTACCGCGGACAGGAGAGCATCGCTGTCCGCTCCCATGACGCCCTGATCGAAGGGCTTGGCAAACCCAAGACAACGTTCCGGCAACGCAATCTGTATTGCCAGTTCGATCTCGGCACGATGGCCGATCAGCATCTTCTGGAGCTCGAAGCCAAGGCGAGCCGCCTCGGTGACTACATCCTGGCGGGACACCTGCTACGCGATGTGGACGGCGTGTGGGCGTGATCGGTTGAAACCGGCCCGGCGGTAGCTGTGGTGATGGTGGCAATGGCGTTGCCAGCGATTTCCCCAGTGACAGCAAGGATGGCGGCATCGTTCACCGTTGCCGCATCCGCCAGCGCAATCGTCAAAGCCGTTGCTATTGCTACTGCTATTACTGCAGCCGGTGTTATTGCCAGACGCGCATCGCGCCGGCCCAGCGGGCGGCTGCGGAGGTGTGCATCATCGCGCGATCCGCTTCATTGGCTGGCTGGGACTCGACCGCCGCGCCGTCGATGGCCGTGCAGCACAACACGGCGGTCACCAGTGTCTTGATATTCCCGCGTCCGGTGCTGGCCAGCGCTGCCAAACGGTCATAGCCGTCCAGCACGATCAGGTGGTCGCCATCGCGTGGATGCATTTCGAGCGTGTACAGGTGATCGCACTCGCATTGCATCCTGCCGCCCGATACCGCGACGACGATCGCGCTGGGAAGCGCCAGACCGCAGTCGCGTACCGAGTTCAGCAACCGGTCCAGATGGGCTTGCGCGCGATAGTCGCGCGCCGAATGCGACGGTTCCGGGCCGCGGCCCAGCGACATCAGTTCGTCCGGGGATACGACCAGCGTGTAAGCCTGCAGCGTCGTGCGATACGTCGCCACCACGGCACGAAGCCGATGCACTTCGCGGAGATCGTCCTGGGACACCTTTGACTGCTGCCCCGCCGTGACCGGCCCTTGCGAGGCCGTTACCTGGAACCTGCTCATCCTGTCTCCTATCCCCTCAGGCCCATCCGGCCTGATCGTTCCGGCTTTCTTGAGCCGTGCTCAGTCGCGCAGCAGTTGCTTGGCGATGATGAGCTGCTGGATCTGCGTCGTGCCTTCGTAGAGGCGCAGCAGACGCACGTCGCGGTAGAAGCGCTCGGCCTTGTATTCGGCGATATAACCCGCGCCACCGTGGATCTGCACCGCGCGGTCCGCCACGCGGCCCACCATCTCGGTACAGAACATCTTCGTGCACGATGCCAGCATGCTGACTTCCGGATCGCTCTTGCCTGCCGGCTTCGCATCATATCGCTGCGCGCAATCGCGCACCATCGACAGGCCCGCATAGAGTTCGGCCTGGCTGTCGGCCAGCATCCCCTGGATCAGTTGGAAATCGCCGATCGGCTTGCCGAACTGCTTGCGCTCCTTCGCGTACGCCACGGCATCGGTGATCAGCCGGTGCGCCATGCCGCAGGCCAGCGCCGAGATGTGCAGGCGGCCACGATCCAGCACCTTCATCGCCGTCTTGAAACCCATGCCCGGAACGCCACCGATGATGTTGGCTGCCGGCACGCGCACGTTTTCCAGTACCACGTCGCACGTCTTGGTACCGCGCTGGCCCATCTTCTTGTCCGGCTTGCCCAGCGAGATGCCCGGGGTATCGGCCGGCACGATGAACGACGAAATGCCCGACGCGCCCTGGCCACCCGTGCGTGCCATTAGCGTGAACGCTCCCGCGCGCGGCGCGTTGGTGATGAACCGCTTGGTACCGTTGATCACATAGTGGTCGCCGTCGAGGTCGGCGCGCGTTTGCAGCGAGGCGGCGTCGGAGCCGGCGTTCGGCTCGGTCAGCGCGAACGAGATGATCAGTTCGCCGCTGGCGATCTTCGGCAGATAGGTCTGCTTCTGCTCCTCGGTGCCGTCCATCAGGATGCCCTGCGAGCCAATACCCACGTTGGTGCCGAACACCGAGCGGAAAGCAAAAGCCGTGTGGCCCAGGTCGTAGACCACATCGCATTCCTGCGACATCGACAGGCCGATGCCACCGTAGCTCTCGGGAATCGAGATGCCGAACAGGCCCATTTCCTTCATGTCGGCCACGATATCGGCCGGCACATCGTCAATCTCTTCGAGCGTGTCCTCGGCCGGCTTCAGGCGATCGTCGATAAAACGCTGCACCGAGGCGCGCAGCAGGGAAAAGGATTCGGCGTCGAGGGCCATGGCAATCTCCGGTGATTCAGATGCGATAACGAAGGCGAACAATGGTACGCGGACTATCGAATTTGACAATCCACTGCGACTTGGACAGAACCGACAGTATTTTTTGACAATAAGCCAAATTGAATCCTATCGATCACATTTCTTTTTGGCGAGGGTTTCGCGGGTATAGCCATAGCTCACGCGCAATTGATGCTCGACAGCGTCGGCCTGGTCCAGGCACGAGAACACAAGATCGTCCTTGAACTTCTGCGTGACGCCCTTGAGCCGTGGGGCCTCATAAGAAATCTCCCGCGCGCGGCAGCGCAGGAACAGCAGCGTCTCCTCCGACGCCGAACGCAGTTGCGACTGATCGACGCGCTGGCATTGCACGAGATCGGGTTCTGCCTGCGCGATCAATGGCATGAGCAACAACTGCGGCAGCAGAATCAGCAGATAACGCAAAACGGGCATTGGCAGGCTTCGGGAATTATCGGGAAAGACTTGGATAAGGGGGCTGGGGCGCAATCCGCAAGCATCATTGCGCAGCGTGAAGCGTCATGCAAGCCATACGGTCAAGTGAGGCGCGAGGCAGCCAAATTCCGCGCCAGCCCACACCAGCATTTGCAGAAACACTATTCACCCGTAAAGACAATGTTCCGCGAACCCAGCGCGGGCTGGGCCCTTCCGAATTTGGCTGGCAACCATCTGCGCACTTCTGCTGTGCAGTCTTCGTTTTACGAGTTACGCTAAGTAGGCACACGGGCCCCAGTGTGCGACGTCGCTCCCGCCACGAACCGCCTGGCCTCGTCGCCCATTGCGCCCGCCCCCATCCGGCGGCAAGCCCCACCGCCAAGAATCAGAAGGTCCTATGACAGACACCGCCTCTTCCGTCACCACCGGTACGGCACCCTCCCCCGAAGAAGTCAAGAAACGCATCTTCGCGATTGTTGCCGCATCGTCCGGCAATCTGGTGGAATGGTTCGACTTCTATGTCTATGCGTTCAGCGCGATCTATTTCGCGTCATCGTTCTTCCCCAAAGCCGACCCCACCGCGCAGCTCCTGAACACCGCCGGGGTGTTCGCGGCCGGCTTCCTGATGCGGCCAATCGGCGGATGGCTATTCGGTCGCATCGCCGACCGCACCGGCCGCAAGCACTCGATGGTGATCTCGGTCACGATGATGTGCTTCGGCTCGCTGATGATCGCCTGCCTGCCGACCTATGCCGCCATTGGCAACCTGGCGCCGGCGCTGCTGCTGTTGGCAC
This sequence comes from Cupriavidus sp. HMR-1, assembly GCF_000319775.1. Lineage (NCBI taxonomy): Bacteria > Pseudomonadati > Pseudomonadota > Betaproteobacteria > Burkholderiales > Burkholderiaceae > Cupriavidus > Cupriavidus sp. HMR-1. The sequence goes on along the minus strand of NZ_ANKP01000099.1, from coordinate 19,432 downwards.
GGCTGCTGCAGGGCCTCTCGGTCGGTGGCGAGTACGGCACCACCGCCACGTACATGAGCGAAGTGGCGCTCAAGGGCCGGCGCGGCTTCTTCTCATCGTTCCAGTACGTGACCCTCATCGGCGGCCAGCTGCTGGCCGTGCTGGTGATCGTGATCCTGGAGCAGTTGCTGACCGAGGCCGAACTCAAGGCCTGGGGCTGGCGCATCCCGTTCGTGGTTGGCGCGGTCACCGCGGTGGTGGCCCTGCTGCTGCGCCGCACGCTGCATGAAACGACCACCGCCCAGTCGCGCAACAGCAAAGGCGCCGGCACTGTGGGCGAGCTCTTCCGCCACCACAAGGCCGCGTTCTTCACGGTGCTCGGGTACACGGCCGGCGGCTCGCTGATCTTCTACACGTTCACCACGTACATGCAGAAGTACCTGGTCAACACGGCAGGCATGCCGATCAAGACGGCCAGCTACGTGATGACAGGCTGCCTGTTCCTGTACATGTGCATGCAGCCGCTGTTCGGCATGTTGTCGGACCGCATCGGTCGCCGCAACAACATGCTGATGTTCGGCGCGCTGGGCGCAGTCGCCACGGTGCCGATCCTGACCGCGCTCAAGACCGTCAGCAGCCCCGAGATGGCGCTGTTGCTGATCTGCGTGGCGCTGGCCATCGTCAGCTTCTACACGTCGATCAGCGGCATCGTGAAGGCCGAGATGTTCCCGCCGGAGGTGCGCGCGCTGGGCGTCGGCCTGGCATACGCGGTCGCCAACGCCATTTTTGGCGGCTCGGCGGAGTATGTGGCGCTGGGCCTGAAGTCAATCGGGCACGAGAGCACGTTCTACTGGTATGTCACCGCGATGATGGTGGTGGCGTTCCTGGTCAGCCTGCGCCTGCCGCGCCAGGCCAAGTACCTGCATCACGAGCACTGACCGGCCACCCGCCGCAGTCATGGCAAACTGAGGGGCCTTCGGGCCCCTTTCTATTTGCACGCGCCCTTCGCTCGCCTCCCCGCCATGGATCTCAACGCCCTGCGCCTGTTCGTCGATATCGTCGATGCCGGCAACCTCAGCGCCGCCGCGCGCAAGCTCAAGATGACGCGCGCCAACGTCAGCTACCACCTCAAGGCGCTGGAAGAGGAACTCGGCGTGCAACTGCTGCGCCGGACGACCCGGCACGTGGAACCGACGCCGGTGGGCGCCGGACTGTACGAGCACGGCAAGAACATCCTGGGCGAAGTGGCCGCGGCCAACGCGCTGATCAGCAGCATGGGCAAGAGCCTCCAGGGCCATGTGCGGCTGTCGGTACCCACCGGGCTGGGTCACACGATGATCTCGCCGCTGCTGGTGCGCTTCAAGCAGCGCTATCCCGATATCACGCTCGACGTCGTGTTCGACAACCGCATCCACAACCTCGTCTCCGAGGATGTGGAAGTGGCGCTGCGCATCATCTCCACGCCTCCCGACTCGGTCGTTGCCACGGAAATCGGCGGGGTGGACTGGCTGCTTTGCGCCGCGCCGTCGTATCTGGCCGGACGCACGCCGCCCGCGGTACTGGCCGACCTGACGACCCATGCGATCGTGTGCGCGTCGCCGATCGGGCAGAAACTCAAGGTGTCGGGCACACGCGACGGCACGGCCGAGCGCGAACAGGTGGTGCTGGAGCCAACCCTGAGTTCCGAAAACTTCGCCTTCCTCAAGGAGGCCGTGGTCGGCGGGCTCGGCATCGGCATTTTTCCGCTCTATGCCGTGGACAAGGAACTGGCCAGCGGCGCGCTGGAATCGCTGCTCGGCGACTATCAGATCAGTGCGTTCGGCAGCAAGCTGTACATGCTGACCATGCCCAATCGCTACCAGACCATGGCAACGCGCTACCTGCTTACGTTCCTGAGAACAGAGCTGCAGGCGATCTGGCCGCGCATCCGTGCCGGCGGTGCCGACAGTGCCTATAGTGAGAACACTCAGGACTAAACTGCGCGTGGCTCGCGTGGGAAGGAAGGCAATCATGGCAATGGCAGGCACTCTGGCTGGCCGGCTCAGCCGTATGAACAGCCAGTTCGACATCATTCGTCATCCTTACAGCCTCAGCAGCATGGCCACTGCGCACGCTGCCCATGTACCAGGAAACCGTCTGGCCAAAACGCTGTTGCTTGAGGACGAAGGCGGCTATGTGGCGGTTGTGATTCCTTCGAGTCACCATCTGCAGATGTCAACCATCTGCGAGATGACCGGCCGCAAGCTCGTGCTCGCGCATGAGGATGAGATCCGCGAAGTGTTCAAGGACTGCGACCTCGGCGCCATCCCGCCTTGCGCGATGTCGTACGGCATGCAGACCTACGTGGACGAAAGCCTGTTCGACGAACCGGAAGTCTGGTTCGAGGCCGGCGACCACATGGAACTCGTGCACATGCAACGCGATCAGTTCATGACGTTGATGAGCGATGCGGCAAGCGGCAAGTTCTCGCACCGCATGATGTAGCCCCCATCTCTCATGTCTTCAGGGGTGTGACAGCGCCGCCGACACGGTGGCGCTGTCGTCTTTCAGGTCCACGCCGGACCGACCGAGCGCTACCGCCCCTCGCATCAGGAACACCAGCCTGTCCGCCGCCTGCGCATAGGACAGTCCTTCGGGCCGCACGTTGGAGATGCAGTTGCGCTGTGCATCCGTGCGCCCCACGCGGGGGTCGAATGTCAGGTAGATCCCAAGGCTATCCGGCGAACTGAGCCCCGGACGCTCGCCAATCAGCATCGCCACCTGCCGCGCGCCAAGGCGCTCGCCGATCTCGTCGCCCAACGCCACCCGCGATTGCCGCGCGACCACCACCGGTCCAACCCGCCAGTCATGCAGACGCGCCAGCACGGCCTGCAGCAGCGGCACCGCGTGGCGCTGCGCGGCCAGTGCGGAAAGCCCGTCGGCGATCACGAAGACGACATCGTATGGCTGCGCCGATGGAACGAGTCGCGCGCGGCTCTCGGCATCGAGACTCCGGCCCAGGTCAGGGCGACGCAGGTACTGGTCGCGATCCGCCGCTGCGCCATGCGCGTGCAGCACGTGCAGCGCATCCAAGCCGGCATCGCGCAGCGCGGTTTCCAACGCCACCACATCGAGCGCCAGATGCACGGCATCACGCGCCTGTGCATGGGCCAGGCCAAATGCCAGGATCGACGCGGTCTTCTGCGCGTGACCGGTGCGGCCGATAGCGATGCGGGCGCGTGTGAACTGGCGCAAACGCGCCCACGGGTCTTCGGGGTTCGCTGGCGTCGACATGGTGTCCGTCCTCCCATTCAAAGCGTGTCCGCCATGGTCAGCAGCGGCTGACGCGCACCAGGCTCCAGCAACCGCCCGCCCGCGTCGACAATGCCCATCTTGCGCAGCCACGCCTCGAACTCCGGCGCGGGCCGCAGGCCGAGGACTTCGCGCAGATACAGCGCGTCATGAAACGACGTGCTCTGGTAGTTCAGCATGATGTCGTCGGCGCCGGGCACCCCCATGATGAAGTTGATACCCGCCACGCCGAACAACGTCAGCAGGTTGTCCATGTCGTCCTGGTCGGCCTCGGCGTGGTTCGTGTAACAGACGTCGCAGCCCATCGGCACGCCCAGCAATTTGCCGCAAAAGTGGTCCTCCAGCCCGGCCCGGATAATCTGCTTGCCGTCGTAGAGATACTCGGGACCGATGAACCCCACCACGGTATTGACCAGCAGCGGCTCGAACCGGCGTGCCACCGCATACGCGCGCGCCTCCATGGTCTGCTGGTCCACACCATGGTGGGCGTTGGCGGAAAGCGCGCTGCCCTGGCCGGTCTCGAAATACATCACGTTGTGCCCCACCGTACCGCGCCGCAACGACAACGCCGCCTGCCGTGCCTCTTCGAGCAGCGCCAGAGAGATGCCGAACGCTTCATTGGCTGCCTGGCTGCCAGCCACCGACTGGAACACCAGATCGACCGGCGCGCCCTGCTCCATCACGCGCAAGGTGTTGGTGACGTGAGTCAGCACGCAGGACTGGGTGGGGATCTCGTAGCGGGTGCGAATGTCATCCAGAAGCTTCAGCAACGTGGTGATCGCCCCAAGGTTGTCGCTGGCCGGGTTGATGCCGATGGTGGCATCGCCGCAGCCGTACAGCAGCCCGTCGATGATCGACGCGGCGATGCCGCGCGGGTCGTCGGTCGGATGGTTCGGCTGCAGCCGCACGGCGAGGCGCCCGGGCAGCCCGATGGTGTTGCGGAAGGCGGTGACCACCGCGCATTTGCGCGCCACGGCCACCAGGTCCTGGTTGCGCATGAGCTTGCTCACGGCCGCCGCCATCTCGGGGGTGACGCCGGGCGCCACCCGGGCCAGCGTGGCCGTATCGGTATCGTGCCGCAGCAGCCAGTCCCGGAACTCCCCGACGGTCAGGCTGGCAAGCGCCGCGAACGCCTGCGCGTCATGGCTGTCCACGATCAGCCGGGTGACCTCGTCAGCCTCGTAAGGAATCAGCGGCTCCGCAAGGCAATGCGCCAGCGGCATGTCCGCCAGCGCCATACGCGCCGCCATCCGCTCTTCTTCGCTGGCTGCGGCGATACCCGCGAGGGCGTCGCCAGACCGGGCCGGGCTGGCCTTGGCCAGCAGCGTGCGCAGATCGTCAAAGACGTGCCGGCGTACGCCGACGGTATGCGTGAAGGCCATGCAAGTGGTCTCCTGAAGGGCTGCCACGGAACTTCAATATAGGCCAGTGCTGCAAGTATCACGCCCGAGCAATCGTCCGCACAGTTTGTCCCGTCATCTGCTTGTCTCGTCATCCTGTCTTGCCATTGTTACGCCCGGCATCGACAATCGTGGCGATTGCTTCCTTGCTTCATTTCCGCAACGCCCCGCTCTCAGCCGAGATATGCCGCAGTTGGACAACGAATTGGACACCGAACAGACCGAAAACCGCGCCGGAACCGGCAGCACCGAACAGCCTGACCAAACCCGGCCCCTGACTCCCGCCGCCTGGTTCAGCGTCAAGGCCGTGTCGTACGTGCTGACCGCCGGGGCCCTGCTGCTGGTGATGCACGCCAACCTGGTGTCCGCGCTGCTCGCCGGCCTGCTGCTCTATTCGCTGGTGGATGTGCTGGCGCCACGGCTGATGCGACTGCATTCGCGCCGCGACGCCATCGCCGTGGCGATCCTGTCCACCATCATCCTGCTGGTGCTGACCGGCAGCATCTGGGCGCTCATCCGCTTCGTCAGCGGCGACGGCAATACGCTGGACCGGCTGCTCGACCATTCCGCCGACATCATCGACCGCTCTCGCGCTCAGTTGCCAGCCTGGCTGAGCGACTACCTGCCCAACGGGGTCGACGAACTCGCCACGACCCTGATCTCGGCATTGCGTGAGCACGCGCAGATGGCGCAGCGACTCGGCGCCGATATCCTGCGCACGCTGGTCCATATCCTCGTCGGCCTCATCATCGGCGCGATGGTCGCGCTGTACCGCGCCATTTCCCGCCCGAACCGTCGTCCGCTCGCCCTGGCACTGGTGGACCGGGCCCGTACGCTGCAGACTGCGTTCTCGCAGTTCATCTTCGCGCAGATCCAGATCTCGCTCGTCAACACGATCCTGACCGCGATCTACCTGCTGGTGCTGCTGCCCCTGTTCCACCAGCACCTGCCGCTCTCCAAGACGCTGGTGGCCATCACGTTTATCGCCGGACTGCTGCCGGTGCTGGGCAACCTGATCTCGAATACGGCCATCGTCATCGCCTCGCTCTCGGTCTCGCTGCCGATCGCGGTGGTGTCGCTGCTGTTCCTCGTGGTGATCCACAAGCTCGAGTACTTCCTCAATGCGCGGATCATCGGTGCGCGTATACACGCCGCCGCATGGGAGCTGCTGACGGTGATGCTGGTGATGGAAACGCTCTACGGCATCCCCGGCGTGATCGCGGGACCGATCTTCTATGCCTACGTAAAGCGCGAACTGACCACGGCCGGGCTTGTGTAGGCGCTCAGCCAAGTGCTTGATTTCATTGCTTTGTCGTACGCAGAAATTGGTACGACCAATATGCGGAAAGACTAGTCGACCTTGCTCCGCACGAAGTCGATGTGCGTCTGCATCGCCGTGCGGGCTTCCTCCGGCCGGCGCGCCAGAATCGCCTCGCAAAGCGTGCGGTGCTGGCGCAGCAGCAGGTCCGACGATTCATCATCGGCCTCGCGCAGCCCCGTGCCGTTGATCGTGATGTGCTCGCGCAACATGCCAATCACGCTGGTATGCAGATGCAGGAACATCGTGTTGTGCGATGCCTGCGCGATGGCGTCGTGCAGCCTGGCATCCGCATCGGCCTCGGCGCGCTTGTCATCCGTCATGCGCGAGCGCTCCAGTTCCTTGAGCAGCGTGCGGATACGCTTCAGATCCGACGCATCGGCACGCAACGCCGCGAAGTAGGCGGTGGCGCCTTCCAGCACCCGGCGGAACTCCAGGATGTCATCGCGCAGCGCCGGGTGATCGGCCACGAGCTGGCCCCAGGGTGAGGCGATGCCCGTGCGCAATTGATCGGTGACGTATACGCCCGCGCCGCGCCGGCTTTGCAGCAGGTTTCGCGCCGCCAGGCGCTGGATCGCCTCGCGGATCGTGTTGCGCGCCACCCCGAACTGCTCCGCCAGAACACGCTCCGCAGGCAGCCGCGTGCCGACGGGCCAGGTGCCGTCCAGCAGCGCGGTCTCCATCCTGCGCATGATGTCTTCCACACGGTTGCGTGCGTTGCCTGCCCCCATCCCTCATCCCTTGAAATCCGGCCGTTCCGGTAACTGGTCCAACCAATTTGTGCTCCGGCGCGAGAGCGGGAATTATGCGCCCAAAAATGTCGCAGCGCCTTGCCGGGCAGGTTGCGCCGCCATCCGGAGACTGACAAATGGAATCCAGGCAGTACCCCACCACCGCGCCACAGCAGGTGTACCTGTTCGGCACGTGCCTCGTTGATCTCTTCGTTCCGCAGGCCGGCCTGGATGCCGTGCGATTGCTCGAGCGCGAAGGCCTGACCGTTCACTTTCCACGCGGACAAAGCTGCTGCGGCCAGCCGGCGTACAGCAGCGGCAACCCCGAGCAGGCTCGCAAGGTCGCCCGCGCGCAACTGGACCTGTTCCGGGAACCCTGGCCGATCATCGTGCCGTCCGGCTCATGCGCCGGCATGATGCGCCATCACTGGCCCACGCTGTTTGCCGACGACCCCAGCGACCCTGAAGCCGCTGCGCTGGCCCGTGACATTGCCGCCCGCGTCTACGAACTCGCCGAGTTCCTGCTCAATGTGCTTCATGTGCGCTTCGACGCCACGCCCGCCGACGCGCCGCACGAGCGCGTGGTGCTGCATACATCCTGCGCGGCACGCCGCGAAATGGGTACGCGCGCTCACGGTGTGGCGTTGCTGGACGCGCTGCCCGGGGTGACACGCGTCGAGCATGAGCGCGAGTCCGAATGCTGCGGCTTTGGCGGCACGTTCTCGCTCAAGCACGCCGATATCTCCGGCGCGATGGTGCGCGACAAGGTGGCCTCCGCCTGCGCCACCGGGTGCGACCGGCTCGTCTCCGCCGATTGCGGCTGCCTGCTCAATATCGGCCATGCCGCCGCCCACACCGGCGCGCCGCTGCCGGTCGAGCATCTGGCTTCGTTCCTGTGGCGCCGCACCGGAGGTGCCGAATGACGTCGATGAGCGCGCGCGAGCGCATGATCGGGCGGCTGCGTGCCGCCGCGCCCACCTCCGGCGCGGCGCTGAGCGGAGACACCCAGAAACTGGACCAGCGGATCGACGACCATTTCGATAGCCGCCGTGGTCAGGCACCGTCGATCGACGCGATGGTCGCCTCGATGCAGGCCGCCTTGACTGCCTCCCACGCCGACGTGATCTGCACCGACGCGGCAAGCTGGCCCGCATGGGTCGCGCGGCGGCTGGCGGACGAAGGCGTGCGCCGACTGCTGCTGGACCGCGATTGCCCCGAAGGCGCCGCACTTGCGCGGGCGCTGCCATCCAGCATCGACACCGTAACGTTCGACCGTCCGCTGGAAGCCTGGAAGGCGGAACTGTTCGATACCGTCGATGCCGGCTTCACCGTGGCCCGCTCCGGGCTGGCCGCTACCGGCACGCTGGTGCTGGCGCCCGATGCCGGATCACCACGCACGATGTCACTGGTGCCGCCCACGCATATCGCGCTGGTCTACGCATCGACGCTGCACCCTGACCTTCATGCCGCCGCGCGTGCCGAGCACTGGTCGGACGGCATGCCGACCAACCTGGTGATGGTCTCCGGCCCGTCCAAGACTTCCGACATCCAGCAGACGCTGGCCTACGGCGCACACGGCCCACGCAGGCTGTGGGTCGTGATCGTGACCGACGGAGAAACCGCGCGATGAGCCAGCAACCCCTGCATTTCGTTCCCACCGAGGACTTTCGCGCCCGCGCGCGCGCCGCGCTCGACGATCCCAAGCTGCGCAAGAGCTTTCGCGGCGCGATGGACTTCCTTCAGCAGAAGCGGGCCGTGCAGTTCCCCGACGGTGACGAGCTCGAGCACCTGCGTGACCTTGGCGAAGCCATCCGCCAGCACGCGCTGGCCAATCTGCCCGACCTGCTGGTCGAACTCGAAGGCAATCTGACCGCAGCCGGCATGCAGGTCCACTGGGCCGAGACCGCCGATGAAGCCAACGCGATCATCCTGCGGATCGCGCAGGGCCACGCCGCCCGGCGCGTGATCAAGGGCAAGTCGATGGCCAGCGAGGAGATGGAACTCAACCATTACCTGGCCGAGCGCGGCATCGACTGCATCGAATCGGACATGGGCGAGTACATCGTCCAGTTGGCCGGCGAGAAGCCATCGCACATCGTGATGCCGGCGATCCACAAGACCAAGGCCGATATCGCGACGCTGTTCGAGCAACACATCCCCGATACGCCGTACACGGAAGACGTGGATGCGCTGATCCAGACCGGCCGCCGCGCGCTGCGCCAGGCGTTCGTCGAGGCCGATATCGGCCTGTCCGGCGTCAACTTCGCGGCGGCGGACACCGGCACGCTGTGGCTGGTGGAGAACGAGGGCAATGGCCGTCTTTCCACCACGGTGCCCGACGTGCATATCGCCGTCATGGGCATGGAGAAGGTGGTGGCGAAGCTGTCGCACATCGTGCCGCTCTCCAGCCTGCTGACGCGTTCCGCGACCGGGCAGCCCATCACCACCTACTTCAACCTGATCTCGAGCCCACGCAAGCCGCATGAGCAGGATGGTCCGCGCGAAGTCCATCTGGTGCTGCTCGACAACGGCCGTAGCCAGGCATACGCCGACGAGCAGCTACGCGCCACGCTGCAGTGCATTCGCTGCGGCGCGTGCATGAACCACTGCCCGGTCTACACGCGCATCGGCGGTCATGCCTACGGCACGACTTATCCGGGCCCGATCGGCAAGATCATCTCGCCCCACCTGCTCGGCCTCGACGCCACGGCCGACCTGGCAACGGCATCGAGCCTGTGCGGCGCGTGCGGCGAGGTCTGTCCCGTGCGCATTCCGATTCCGCAGCTGCTGGTGCGGCTGCGCACTGAGTCGAACCGCAACCCCGACGAGGCCGTGCCGCACCCGCTCAAGGGCCAGGGCGCGAAGTTCAGTCGCCGCGAGCATCTGGTCTGGCGCTTCTGGAGCGGCGCGTTCGCCCACCCCACCACGTACCGCCTGTTCCGCTGGGCCGCCACCCGGCTGCGGGCGCTGACGCCCTCGCGGCAGATGGGCTGGACGCAGCATCGCAAGCCACTGACACCGGCGCCAAAGAGCCTTTCCGACCTGCTCGACGCACGCAACCAGCCCGAGTAGCGGCATCGAGCGGCATCCCACCAAAAGAATTCAGACAAACCACCAAGGAGACTTCCAGATGCAACCCTGGACCCAGATCTATACGCCGCTGGGCAGCCTCTGGCTGTCCGCGCTCGCGGCGGCGATACCCATCCTGTTTTTCTTCGTCGCGCTCGCGGTACTGCGCATGAAGGGCCATGTGGCGGCGGCTGTCACGCTGGCACTGGCGCTGGCCGTGGCGATCTTCGCGTACGGGATGCCGGCACAGCAGGCATTTGCCGCGGCCGGATTCGGCTTTGCCTATGGCCTGTGGCCAATCGCGTGGATCATCGTCACCGCGGTGTTCCTCTACAAGATCGTGGTCAAGACCGGGCAGTTCGACGTCATCCGCGCGTCGGTGCTGTCGATCACCGATGACCAGCGCCTGCAGATGCTGCTGATCGGCTTTGCCTTCGGGGCGTTCCTGGAAGGTGCGGCGGGCTTCGGCGCACCGGTGGCGATTACCGCCGCGCTGCTGGTCGGGCTCGGGTTCAACCCACTCTATGCGGCCGGGCTCTGCCTGATCGCGAACACCGCGCCGGTGGCGTTTGGCGCGATGGGCATTCCGATCATTGTGGCCGGACAGGTCACGGGCATCGACCCGATGCATATCGGCGCGATGGCGGGCCGCCAATTGCCGCTGCTGTCGCTGGCTGTGCCGTTCTGGCTGGTGTTCATGATGGATGGCGCCAAGGGCGTGCGCGAGACCTGGCCAGCCGCGCTGGTCGTCGGTGGCAGCTTCGCCGTCACGCAGTACTTCACGTCGAACCACATCGGTCCCGAGCTGCCGGACATCACGTCGGCACTGGTCAGTCTGATCTCGCTCGCCGCGTTCCTGCGTGTGTGGCAACCGCGCTCGGCATCGCAAGCGGCTGGTGGCACGGTTGCGGCTGGCGGCACTGTGGCGATGGCCGGGTTCGGTGGCGGTATGGGTGCGCCCGCGAGCCGCAAAGCATCGCCCTACACGTTCGGCCAGACCGTGCGCGCATGGGCGCCGTTCGGCATTCTGACCGCCATCGTCACGGTCTGGAGCCTGGCACCGTTCAAGGCGCTGTTCGCCGGCAACGGCGCGCTGGCGGGAACGGTACTGAAGTTCAAGGTACCGATGCTCGACCAACTCGTGATCAAGAGCGCCCCGATCGTGGCATCGCCCAAGCCCTACGAGGCTGTGCTGAAGCTCGACCTGCTGTCGGCCGTCGGTACCGCGATCCTGCTGACCGCCATCATCTCTGCGGTGCTGCTGCGCATGAAGCCGAGCGATGCCATCACCACCTTCAAGGAAACGCTGCTGGAACTGCGCCGTCCGATCGCCTCGATCGGTCTGGTACTGGCGTTCGCGTTCGTCGCCAACTACTCCGGTATGTCATCGACGCTGGCGCTGCTGCTGGCCGGAACCGGCGCGGCGTTCCCGTTCTTCTCGCCGCTGCTGGGCTGGCTGGGGGTGTTCCTGACCGGCTCGGATACGTCGTCGAACGCGCTGTTCTGCTCGCTGCAGCATACGACCGCGCATCAGATCGGCGTATCGGACACGCTGCTGGTGGCCGCCAACACCACGGGCGGCGTAACAGGCAAGATGATCTCGCCGCAGTCGATCGCAGTGGCCTGCGCGGCGACGGGTCTGGTCGGCAAGGAGTCGGAACTGTTCCGCTTCACCGTGAAGCACAGCCTGCTGTTCGCAGCCATCGTGGGTGTGATCACGATGATCCAGGCGTACTGGCTGACGGGGATGATTCCGGGGTAAGAAGCGGTGAGGTCGTTTTTACACCCCTCTCCCGCGCGGGAGAGGGGTGCGCATACCAACGGTTGACACCCAATTCAATCGTTCGCCGCCTCGCGCGGCAGGAACTGGTTGCCTTCGGTCAGCGGTGCATACCGGTACGTCGCCGGCGTGCGGCTCAGTTTGACCGGGGCGCCCAGGCCCTTGTAGCCGCCGGGCATCTCCACCACCATCTCGCGATGGGCGGTATGCGGATGCGTCAGTGCATCGGGCACCGACAACACCGGTGCGCACGGGACACCGGCCGCAGACAGTTCGTCGGCCAGCGCCTTCCCGTCCCACGTGGCCAGCTTCGATTCCAGCGTGCCCTTCAATTGCGCCCGGTTGACCGAGCGCGCGCCTGCCGTTGCAAAGCGTTCGTCGTCGGCCAGCTCCGCCACGCCGAGGTACTCGCACAGGATGCGGAATTGCCGATCGTTGCCGACGGCAAGGAAGATCGGATCGGTCGCGGTGGCCACCGTGTCGTACGGGTAGATGTTCGGATGCGCGTTACCGGTGCGCCCGGGCGTCTTGCCGCTCATGAACCAGTTGGCCGCATGGGGATGCAACAGCGACAAGCCCGAGTCATATAGCGCCGATTCCACGAACTGCCCACGTCCGCTGCGCTCTCGCTCCTGCAATGCCAGCAGCACACCCAGCGCGGCGTTCAGACCAGTGACCATGTCCACCACGGGCAAACCAACGCGCAGCGGTTCCCGGTCGGCCTCGCCGTTGATGCTCATGATGCCGGCCATCGCCTGGATCGCCGCGTCATAACCCGGCAGGCCACCCAACGGACCATCGGCGCCGAAGCCCGACACGCGGCAATGCACGAGCCGGGGGAAGCGCTGCGACAGCACATCGAAACCAAGGCCCCATTTCTCGAGCGTGCCGGTCTTGAAGTTCTCGATCAGCACGTCGGCATCGGCCAGCAGCGTCAGCAAGACTTCGCGGTCGGTATCGGCCGTCAGGTCCAGCTTCATGATGCGCTTGTTGCGATTGAGGCCGAAGTAGTACGACGCCACGCCATCGCGGAACGGTGGCCCCCAGGTGCGTGTGTCATCTCCCTGCGGCGGCTCGATCTTGAGTACGTCTGCGCCGTGATCGCCGAGGATCTGGCCGCAAAGCGGGCCGCCCAGAATGCGCGACAGATCGACTACGCGAATGCCTGCCAGCGCGCCGGGTGTGAATGGCGTCATGTCTCCTCCTGTTCTTGTCATGATCAGTCGAGCTGCGCGCCCGACTTCTGCACCACGGAACGCCATTTGCCGACTTCCGACTTCACGAAACCACCAAGCTGCTCTGGCGTGGTGGCCGGCGCGAACTCCAGCCCCTGCGCCAGCAGCGTCTTGCGCACGTCTGGCTGTGCCAACGCATCGGCAAATGCGTGATTGAGCTTGCGGATGACTTCCGGCGGCGTACCGGCAGGTGCTACCACACCGAAGAATACCGAAACATCGAAGCCGGCAACACCCTGTTCCGCCACGGTGGGCACATCGGGCAATGCCTGCGAACGCCCTTTCGTGGTCACCCCGAGCGCACGCACCTTGCCGCTCTTGATGAACGGCAGCGCGGTCAGCACATCGGTAAAGGTCATGCTGACCTGCCCACCCAGCAGATCATTGAGCGCCGGGCCGGTGCCCTTGTATGGCACATGCTGGAAGTCGGTGCCGGCCAGGTTGTTGAACAGCACACCGGCCAGATGCGACGATGCGCCATTGCCCGACGACGCATAGGACAGCTTGCCCGGATGCGCCTTGCTGTACGCGATCAGCTCCTGCACGTTCTTCGCGGGCACGCTCGGATTTACCACCAGCACATTGGGCAGTTGGCCAATCTGGATCACCGGCGCGAAGCTCTTGACCGGGTCGTAGTTGATCTTGCGATACAGGCTGACGTTGATGGCCAGCGGCGCCGACGTGCCGAACATCAGCGTGTAGCCATCGGGCTCGGCACGCGCGACGACTTCCGCGCCGATATTGCCGCCGGCTCCCGCGCGGTTCTCCACGACTACGGGCTGGCCAAGGCTGTTCTTCAACGCAGCGGCCAGCGTGCGGGCCATCGCGTCGGTAGGTCCGCCGGGCGGATAGGTCACCACCAGCATGATCGGCTTGCTCGGGAATTCCTTCTGCGCGAAGGCCGGTGTGGTGGTGAGCGTGAACGTGCAGGCGACCAACGAGGTCAGCGCGGCAAGGGCCGCGCGGCGGTGCCATTGGGGCATGATGGGTTGTCTCCGGTAAAGCTTTTTATGTTTGGAATGCGCGCCGCGGGCGCGCGAGGTGCGCCGTTGCGGGCGCACCGTACTGCCTGGGTGTTCTCTGGGTGAGCCGTCAGAACACGTTGATCTGGTCCACGGGCCCCGCCGCGCGCACCACGCCATCGGCGGGCGGCTCCACGGTTTCGGCCAGCCACTCGGGTTCGACGCCGCCGCCGAGCGGATCCTGCGGCAGCACGCGATGCACCAGCACCAGTTGCGCCAGCCGCATCCGGCGAACCGAACCGATCTGACCGGCTTCCCATGCCATGGCGACGGCACTGGTCACGTGATACAGCGCGGAAGCTGCCTGACGCGCCAGCACGTCACCATCGGCCCCAGCGTCTGCCGCACGGGTCGCCAGCGCGACGGTGTTGGCCAGCGCCAGGTCGAACGTGGCGCGCGCAGTGGCATGCATCGGCGTATCGCCAAGCAGCGCCTGCAGGTGTGCCTGCAACACGGGCAGCGAGCCCTCGCGGCGAATTGCGCGCAGCACGTCGAGCGCGACGATATTGCTCGTGCCTTCCCAGATCGAACCGAGATGCGCGTCGCGCACGAGGCGCGGGTCGCTCCATTCCTCGATGTAGCCGCAGCCGCCGCGGATCTCCATCGCATCGCCCGTGACCTTGCGCGCATCGCGGCAGGCGCGGAACTTGATCAGCGGTGTCAGGATGCGCATCAGCGGATAGGCGTCGGCATCGCCCGCATCGGCACGGCGCAGGGCTTCGGCAGTCTGGAACACCATCGTGCGCGCCTGCTCCGTGGGCAGCGTCAGCTTCAGCAACTGGCGACGCATCAGCGGCATGTCCGCCAGGCGCCTGCCGAACGCGCGGCGCTCGCGGGCGATGAACTGGCCCTCGGTCAGCGCCCGGCGCATCAGGCCGGCCGCTCGCACGCCGTTGGACAGGCGCGAATTGTTGATCATGTCGGCCATCTGCACGAAACCACGGCCCAGTTCGCCAACCAGGTAGGCGTGCGCGCCCTCCAGCCGAATCTCGCCGCTGGCCATCGAGCGTGTGCCGAGCTTGTCCTTGAGACGGATGATGCGGAAGTGGTTGGCGCTGCCATCCGCCAGCGTGCGCGGCAACAGGAACAGCGAGACGCCCTTGATGCCGGCAACGGCCGAACCGTCGGCTTCCTCCACCCGCGCCAGCACCATCGCCAGCGCGGCATCGGGATTCGAGCAAAACCACTTGTCGCCCACCAGACGCCAGCCGCCCTCGGCGTTGTCGTCGCGAATCGCGCGGGTGGTCGTGGCAGCGACGTCAGAGCCGGCCCCCTGCTCGGTCATGAACATCGCGCCCTGATAGAGGTCGTCGAACACCTGCGTGGTCAGGTTCGGCAGGAATCGGTCGACCAGCGCCGGATCGCCGAACTTGCGCAACGTGCGCGTCAGCGAATCGGTCATCGACAGCGGGCAGCACAGGCCGAATTCGGCCTGCACGAACAGGTAGGTCAGTGCGTACTTCGCGGCCGGGGGCATCGGCTTGTCCCAGCCGAGCACGCCGCCGCGATGCGACACTGCAGCCAGCCCGAATTCCGAGAACGCCACGCGCTCCAGTTCCACATAGGACGGATGCTTGTGGATGCGCTGGGCATCAAGGCCGGTGCGGGTGCGGTGCGACAGCGTGGGCGGCGCGTGATCGGCCTCGTTGGCCAGTTCGTCGAGCACGCCGCCGGCCAGTGCGCCCATGCGCTCGAGGTGCGGCAGCAGGTGGTTGAACAGGTCGGCCGGCAGGTAAAGCGGCAGCAGCGCGCGCAGGTCCGGATCGGCCGTGAACAGGCTCGCGCCATGGCGATCTGGCACCGGATGCGCGGCAACTTCGGGGTACACGGTGGTGGACGCGGCTGGGCGCGCGGCGCTGGTCGGCATGAATCGTCTCCTGGAGGTCCCCGTCCTGGACACGATGCCTGTCGGGCGGCTGTCGGGCGGGATGGTTTGCGTCCATTATTCAAACCCCAACGATTCGTGTCTAATTCTAAAATTGGCTCGATCAATACAAATTTTGTATCGCCATGGAATTCCGACATCTGCGCTACTTCCTTGTGCTCGCCGAGGAACTTCATTTCGGGCGCGCCGCCCGGCGACTGTCGATTTCGCAGCCGCCGCTATCGCTCAATATCCAGCAACTAGAAGCCTCGGTCGGCGCCCGGCTGTTCGAACGCGACAGCCGTGGCGTGCGCCTGACCGCGGCCGGACGCGCGTTTCGGGAATCGGCCATGGCGCTACTGGCGCAGGCCGAGGAAGCCCGCCTGCTGGCGCGGGAGATCGAGGCCGGCGCGGTGGGACGGCTGCGGGTCGGCTTCGTGGGGTCGATGCTCTATCGTGGCCTGCCCCAGCGCCTGAAGGAATTCCAGGCGCGCTATCCCGGCATCCACGTGGCCCTGACCGAGCTGAACTCGCAAGAGCAGATTGATGCACTTTTACACGGTGAACTCGATGCGGGCTTTGTCCATACCAGCCGCGTGCCGGATGAGCTGGCCACCACGCTGGCGCACCGCGAACCGTTTGTCTGCTGCATGTCAGCCAAGCATCCGCTTGGCCAACAGGATACGGTAGCGCTCACTGACTTACGCGGCGAGCCATTCGTCCTGTTCTCCCGCAAGGCGTCGCCCGACTACTACAGCCGCATTTTCGACATGTGCGCCGCGCACGGCTTCTATCCCCAGATTCGCCATGAGGTGCGGCACTGGCTGTCCGTGGTGTCGTTGGTGTCACAGGGGATGGGGATTGCCGTGGTGCCGGCTGCGATGGCGCGCTCCGGCATGGCAGGTGCCGCGTTTCGGCCACTTGCGGATGCGACCGTGCCCTCGGAGGTGTATTGCGTGTGGAAACAGGCGCCGGATCACCCGGCACGCGACCATTTCGTCGAAATGGTCAGGCTGGCCGCCAGCGAGGCAGACATCTAGTCACTCGGCAAGAACACGCCAGGAATGCGCCAAAAGAAGAAGCCACTGGCCGAAGCCAGTGGCTTGAGAAGTACGCGTGGAACGGGGTGTTCAGCGTGCTTGCAGCTTAGCCCCGAGGCAACTTCGCAACCAATACCGCAATTGTGTTATTCGGTACATAAGGGGGGTTTACCGGGGGCAAATCGTCGTCGATTTCCCAATTTGCGATGCGCGGTAAACCACCGTCAAAGCGCCAAACTGCTACGAATGCTATACAATCGAGAACGATTTCTATTTACGTACCCGGCAGGTTCCGAGCCTGCCGCGCGGCGCTGATCGCGCCCCTGGACTGGAAGCATATGCGGTTGTCTGAACTGCCCCGGCGCACTGCCGCTGTCGTGAAATCCGTGGATGACGAATTCACGCATGATCCCATTGCGCGCCGTCTGCGCGACCTGGGTTTCGTGCCCGGCGAGACCGTGCAGATCATCGCGTTCGGACCGTTCGGCAGGGATCCGCTCGTTGCCCAGGTTGGCTACTCGCGATTCGCGTTGCGCCGCTCGGAAGCCGCCCGCATCACCGTGGAAGTGGCCAGCGCCACCGTGACCAGCATCGCGCCAGCCGGCGAAACCGAAGCGCCGCCATCGCAGCGCATCGCGTAACCGGCCTGCCCCTTCGCACTCACATGTCAGTCGCACAGAATCCCACCGCCGCCCTGCGCATTGCGCTGGTAGGCAATCCCAACTGCGGCAAGACCGCACTGTTCAATCGTCTCACCGGCAGCCGCCAGAAGGTGGCCAACTACGCGGGCGTCACCGTCGAACGCAAGGAAGGCCAGTTCGTGTCGCCGGGCGGTCGCACGGTTCGCATCCTCGACCTGCCGGGCGCCTACAGCCTGGACTCCGCCAGCCTGGATGAAGCCATCACGCGCGAGGTCTGCCTGGGCCAGCGCCCGGGCGAGACGCGCCCGGACCTGATCGTGTCCGTGGTGGCCGCCACCAATCTGCGCCTGCACCTGCGCTTCGTGCTGGAACTGCGCCGCCTTGGGGTGCCGATGGTGGTGGTGCTGAATATGAGCGATGCCGCCGAACGGCGCGGCATCAAGATCGATCGCGAAGCGCTGTCGCGTGAACTTGGCGTGCCAGTGGTGCAAACCGTCGCGGTCAAGCACGATGGCGCCGCATCGCTGATCAAGCTGTTCGACGACACGCTGCCACCGGCGCCGCCGGCCCAGCCGCTCGATAGCGTGTCGGAGCTTGATACGCACACCGAGGTCAAGCGGTTGCTCGACGTCGCCGTCACGATGCCCACGCGCACCGCGCAGTTCGAGGACAAGCTCGACGGCGTGGTGCTGCACCCGGTTTTCGGCCTGGTCATTCTGGCGGTGCTGCTGTTCTTCATGTTCCAGGCCGTGTTCTCGTGGGCTACGCCGTTGATGGACGGCATCGAGGCCGGCGTGCACTGGTTCGGCGAGCTGGTCGGCACGACGATGCCAGACGGGATGCTCAAGAGCCTGATCGTGGACGGCATCATCGCGGGCGTTGGCAGCGTGATCGTGTTCCTGCCGCAGATCCTGTTCCTGTTCCTGTTTATCCTGACGCTCGAGGAATCGGGCTACCTGCCACGCGCGGCGTTTCTACTTGACCGCCTGATGATGAGCGCGGGCCTGTCCGGCCGCTCGTTCATTCCCCTGCTCTCCAGCTTCGCCTGCGCGATTCCGGGGATCATGGCCACGCGCACGATCCAGGATCCGCGCGACCGGCTGACGACCATTCTCGTGGCGCCGCTGATGACCTGCTCGGCACGCCTGCCTGTCTACGCGCTGCTGATCGCCGCATTCATTCCGGAACGCACGGTGGCCGGATTGTTCAACTTGCAGGGCCTGGTGCTCTTCGTGCTCTACGTGGCCGGCATCGTCAGCGCGCTGCTGGTGGCATACGTGCTCAAGTGGTTCCGCCGCGACCACACCGAGCATCCGCTGCTGATGGAGTTGCCGGCGTATCGCGTGCCGAATCCGCGCGACATCGCCATTGGCCTGTGGGAACGCGCCCGCATCTTCCTGTCACGCGTCGGCCGGGTGATCCTGACGATGACGGTGCTGCTGTGGTTCCTGGCGACGTTCCCGTCGCCGCCCGAAGGCGCCACCATGCCGGCAATCGACTATAGCTTCGCGGGGATGATCGGGCGCGCGCTCGAGCATGTCTTCGCCCCGATCGGCTTTAACTGGCAGATCTGTATCGCCCTGGTGCCCGGCATGGCTGCGCGCGAGGTCGCCGTGGGCGCGCTGGGTACGGTCTACGCGCTGTCCGGCAGTGACGACGCCGTGGCCACGCAGCTCGCACCGATGATTGCCGCTCAGTGGCCGCTGGCCACCGCGCTGTCGCTGCTGGCGTGGTACGTCTTCGCGCCGCAGTGCATCTCCACGCTCGCCGTGATCCGTCGCGAAACCAACTCCTGGAAGGTGATGGCCGCCTCCGTCGCCTATCTGGGCGGGCTGACCTACCTCGCGTCGTTTATCACGTACCGCGTGGCGTTGATGTTCAGTTGAACAGGCACAAAGACCATGACGCTCTATCAAGCCTTTGAAACGCTGGTGGTTCCGCTGATCGTGCTGGCGTGCGCCCTGCACGTGGTGGGCCGCTACATGCCGCGCACACGCGAGCGCTTGAAGGCGAGTCTGGCGGCGGGGCTGGGCGGCGCATCGGCCAGCGGCTGGCGTGGCTG
>NZ_ANKP01000098.1:0-32216 GCF_000319775.1 Cupriavidus sp. HMR-1 | reverse complement strand
TCCGCCATGCCGGGGCGCAGGACCACCGGCGTGGGTTCGCGCAGGCCCAGGCCGCGCAGAAAGCTGTCGGCTTCGTCGCCGATGCGGCTGCAACCGGCCAGCGCGGTACCCGCGGCGGCAATCAGGAAGCGGCGGCGGTCCATCGGCGTCCTGGAGCAGCCACTCCGGCAAGCGAACTTGCGGATGACTTGGCGGATGACTTAGCGGATGACATTGCGCCAGTCACGCTCGAAGTCGTGCACGAGAGTTTGTTCATTGAGCCGGTTCGGCTCGCCCTGGCGCGGCGCCATGTCGGCGGGAAAGCGGAACATCAGCGCAGTCGTATCCCCGTCGAGAAACTTCATCGGCACGTCGTAGCGCGTCGGCGGCGTGTAGTCGTTGCGCTTGCCGGCCAGGATGTAGCCCCACTCGCCGAACGACGGCACGTAGGTATGGTACGGCCACGTATGCAGCCCGGCTTCACGCAGCGTGGCGTCGATGTCCCAGAACGAGCGCGGTGCGTAGTAGGGCGATGTCGACTGCACCACCGCGTAGCCCTTCTCGGCCAGATGGCGCGACATCAGCCGGTACATCGGCACCGAATACAGCTTGCCGAGCCCGAAGTTGGACGGGTCCGGCAGGTCGACGATGATTGCGTCGAAGCTGTCCTGGTTCTGCTCCAGCCATTGCGCAGCATCGGCGTTGACCACTGTCACGCGCTGGTCGGTCAGCGAGCCGTGGTTCAGTGCCCGCAGCGGCTCGCTGCGCGAGAATAGCGTGGTCATCGCCGGGTCCAGATCGACCAGCGTGACGTGCTCGATATTGCCGTACTTGAGAATCTCGCGGAGCGCCAGCCCGTCGCCGCCACCGATCACCAGCACACGACGCGCCCACGGCAGCGCCTGCAGAACCGGGTGCACTAATGCCTCGTGATAGCGGTGTTCGTCGCGCGAGGAAAACTGCAGGTTGCCGTTGATGTACAGGCGGAGATCGTCCTTCCAGCGCGTGATGACCAGCCGCTGGTACGGGGTGGTTTCGCTATGGATGATCTCGTCGCCGAACAGGCCGCGTTCGGCCCAGTGCGTCAGATGGTTCGAACCGGCGAAGCCGACTGTCAGCACCGCCAGCACCATGCCCGCGCGCAGCGTGCGCAACGTCGTGCGCGACACCTCGTCGCGGAAGATACGCAGTGTGAACAGCGCCACCGCGACGTTGAGCATGCCGAACAGGAATCCCGTGCGCGACAGCCCAAGCCGTGGCGCGAGCACCAGCGGGAATACCAGAGACACTGCCAGCGCGCCGAGATAGTCGAACGTGAGCACGCGGCTCACCAGATCGCTGAACTGGGCACGCCGCGCATTGAGGATGCGCATGACCAGCGGAATCTCCATGCCCACCAGCATCCCGATCACGAACACCAGCGCATACAGCGCGGTGCGGAATGGCGCGGAGAGCCAGGCGAATACCACGAACAGCAGCGCCGCCGAGATGCCACCGAGCAGGCCGACCAGGATCTCGATGTCGATGAACCGGGTCAGGACGTCCTCGTCCTTCACGTAGCGCGAGAACCACGAGCCGACACCCATCGCAAACAGGTAGCAGCCAATGATCGATGAGAACTGGAGGATCGAATCGCCGAGCAGATAGCTCGACAGGGCGCCGGCAATCAATTCGTAGCCAAGCCCGCAGGAGGCTACGATCAACACCGAAAGGACTAGGGTACGGTCGCGCATGGGGCGGCGGTCGCAACAGGTGAGCAACAGGAGATCGCCCGGAGCGCGGCTGGCGTTCCGGCGTTTCACAAATTGATATTGGAAGGAATAGGACTGCGGCTATACTTTGCCGCGTAGTTTGCCGCTGGCATCGCCGCACGGCAAGCGCATCGCGCAGGACCGGTATTTCCACAACTTCATTGACAGGCCGCGTACCCGAACCATGCTACCCATCTACGCCTACGCCGAGCATCTGCTGGCCAGCCTTGTGCTGCTGGTCGTGTTCGTCGGAGTCTACACCAGGATCACGCCCTTCAACGAGTTCGCGCTGATCCGCCAGGGCAATGTGGCTGCCGCGCTCTCGCTGGGCGGCAGCACGCTCGGTTTCTGCCTCACGCTGTCGTCGAGTCTCCAGCACAACGACACCTTTCTGATGTTCCTGGTGTGGTCGCTGGTGGCGATGGTGGTGCAGGCAGTGGTCTACGCGGCGCTGGCGCGCGCATTGCCGGATATGGATGCGGCCATCGAATCTAACAATATGGCCATGGGCGGGCTGATGGGCACGATGTCGGTCTCGGTCGGCGTGCTCAATGCCGCGTGCCTGTCCTGAGGCCAGGACGTGAATCATTCCTTGGGAAGAAGGAGCTGACATGAGCATCGGGTCGTTCATCAGAAAGCAGTTTATCGACATCCTCCAGTGGACGGAGGACACGGACGGCGTGCTGGCGTGGCGCTATCCGATGGAAGACATGGAAATCCAGTACGGTGGCAGCCTGACCGTGCGTGAATCCCAGATGGCGGTCTTCGTCAACGAAGGCAAGATCGCTGACGTGTTCGGCCCGGGCATGTACAAGCTGACCACCCAGACGCTGCCGGTGCTGACGTACCTGAAGAACTGGGACAAGCTGTTCGAGTCACCGTTCAAGTCGGACGTCTACTTCTTCAGCACCCGCCTGCAGATTGGCCGCAAGTGGGGCACGGCGCAGCCGATCACGATCCGCGATGCGGATTTCGGCATGGTGCGGCTGCGCGCGTTCGGTCTGTATTCGTACAAGGTCAGCGATCCGCAGAAGTTCTACACCGAGATCAGCGGCACGCGCGCCGAGTACACGCGCGACGAAGTGGAAGAGCAGCTGCGCAACCTGCTGATCGCCACGATGACGAACACGCTTGGCGCGTCGTCGGTGCCGTTCCTGGACATGGCGGCGAACCAGACGCTGATGTCGCAGACGATCCACGAAAAGCTCGCGCCCGAGTTCGAGCGTTATGGCGTGGCGCTCGACAACTTCGCGGTCACCAATGTCTCCCTGCCGGAGGAACTGCAGAAGGCCATCGACACCCGCATCTCGATGGGAATGATGGGCGACATGGCCAAGTACACGCAGTACCAGGTGGCCAGCTCGATCCCGCTTGCCGCGCAGAACGAGGGCGGTGTCGCCGGGCTCGGCGCGGGTCTGGCCGCCGGGGCGGTCATGGGGCAGGCGATGGCTGGCGGACTCGTGGGCGGCGTGGCGGGTGTACCGGCCGCAGCGCCCGTCACTCCTGCAACGCCCGCCGCCGAAGATCCGGCGGTGCGGCTGCAGAAGCTCAAGGAGCTGCTCGACAAGAGCCTGATCTCGCAGGCGGAGTTCGATACGGCCAAGGCGGAAATTCTCAAGAAACTCGTCGGCTGATTCCGCTCCATGCAAACGGTCAACTGTCCGGGCTGCGGCGCGGAGGTCCGCTTTCGGTCGTCCGCCGCGGTCATGGCGGTCTGCGAGTACTGCCACAGCACCTTGCTGCGCGAGGCCGACCAGGTACGCGACATCGGCAAGATGTCGGCGGTGCTCGAGGACTACTCGCCGTTGCAGATCGGCACCAGCGGCATCTGGCCGAATGACGGCAAGGGGCAGGGCTTCACGCTGGTCGGCCGCATCCAGTTGCGGTACGACGCCGGTCTGTGGAGCGAATGGTATGTGCTGTTCGATGACGGCACGGACGGCTGGCTCGGCGATGCGTCGGGCCAGTACATGTTCACGCGCAGGGTCTCTGACGAAGACGCCGCGAGGGCGTCGGTCGGCAAGCTGCCGAAGTTCGAAGGCCTGAAGCCCGGCGAGCCGCTGTTCTTCAACAAGTATCGTTACGAAGCCGGTGATGTGCGCACCGCGCGCTGCACCGGTGGGCAGGGCGAGTTGCCGTTCCAGGTCGGCACGGGCTGGACCGCTCAGGTCGCGGACTTCCGCAACGCGGGCAACTTCCTGACGCTCGACTACGCCGATGGTTACCCGCCTGCGGTCTACACGGGCCAGATGGTCGAGCTCGACCAGCTCAAGTGCCAGCTTCTGCGCAGCGCAGACGAGATTGACCGCACCGCCGACCGCTATCGTGGCAAGGCGATTCCGCTGGCTTGCCCAAACTGCGGCAGCCCGATCGCCTATCGCGCCGGCGTGGCGAATTTCATCATTTGCCCAAGCTGCCATAGCGAAGTCGATTGCACGACGTCGACAGCCATCGTGTTGGAGAAGCACGCCGAGATCGAGGCACTGCAGACCAGCCTGACGCCGGGCGAGGTCGGCACGATCGACGGCAAGCCATACACCGTGCTCGGCCTGCTTCAGTGCACCGATGATGACGAGGACGAGACCTCGACCTGGATGGAGTACCTGCTGTTCAACGAGACGGCCGGCTTTCTGTGGCTCGTGGAGCAGGACGCTGGCTGGGACCGCGTGCGCGTGCTGGATGTCTGGCCCGGCACGATGGCGTCGTCGAGCGTGGCCGTGCTGGCCGGCAACGAGTACCGCAAGGGGTTCGAATACGTCAGCCGCGTGCTCTATGCGGCGGGCACGTTCAACTGGCGCGTGCAGGCCGGCGATACCACGCAACTGACCGAGTTCGGCCCGCCGGCGCGGCGACTGACGCGCGAGACGAGCGAGACGAGCGACACCGAGATCGTCTGGACGCAGTCCACCACGGTGTCGCGCACCCAGGTCGCGCAATGGTTCAAGGGCAACAAGGCGCTGGCCGCCGCGGCGAAGGCGCTGCCCGAGCGCAAGCGTCCCGCCGCGCCGGCCACCGGCGACCTCGCGTACTGCCGCAAGGTCGCGTGGGGCATCGCTATCGCGATGTGGCTGCTGAACCTGCCGATCTCGTTCTTCGGCGGTGCCGGCATGGCCGGGCTTCTGCTGGGCACGCTGCTGCTCTGGCTGCCGATCTGGACCGTGCAGGCGTTTTCGGGGCATATCGGGGGAGGGGACTGAGCTGTGCGCTTTTTGTTTCTTGTCTACGGATTGATCGTGCTGTTCGGCGTCACGTTCTACACGCTGGGGTCGGCGGGCAGTACGTCCGGTGGATCGTCGTCGGCTCGCGGCTGGAGTGGCTCCGGCGGATACGGCGGTTCGGGCGGCGGCTGGTCTTCGGGCGCCGGGCACAAATAGTCCGGTGAGACGATCACCATGAATGCCCCGACGCTTGCCTGCCCACCGGTTCTTGGCCGCCACCTGCTGCTCGACATGCAGGGCGTGACCGCCGAGCGGCTCACCGATGCCGTGCTGATCGAGCGCGTGCTTTACGATGCCGCCCGGGTGTCTGGCGCCACGCCGGTGGACGCGCGGTTCCAGCATTTCGGCCCCGGCCTCGGTGTCACGGGCGTGCTGCTGCTCAAGGAGTCACACATCAGCATCCATACCTGGCCGGAATATGGTTTCGCGGCTGTGGATATCTTTATGTGCGGTGCGGCGCAGCCCTACCGGGGCATCGAAGCCATCGTGGCCGAACTGGCGCCGGCGCAATGGCATGTGCGCGATGCGGCGCGTGGCCCCGCCTCTGCAGGTTCCGCCTGATTGGGCTACACTTCAGCGGTAACCCTGTAATTACTACAGGGATCTGGCATCGAGGAGGCACTCACCATGCGTATCGGCGAACTGTCCCGCCACAGTGGCTGCGACATCGAGACCATCCGCTATTACGAACGTGAAGGGCTGCTGGACGCACCGCAGCGCGAGGACAACGGCTATCGCCGCTACGGCGACGGGCACCTCGTCCAGCTCAATTTCGTGCGCCACTGCCGCTCGCTGGGCATGAGCCTGGCCGACGTGCGCAAGCTGCGCGACTTCCAGCGCAATCCGTCACTCGCGTGCGACGACATCAATACGCTGTTGGACCGCCAGATCGAGCAGATCCACGCCCAGCGTGTTTCGCTGGAAGCGCTGGAAGGTCAGTTGCGCACGCTGCGCCATACCTGCGAGAACCCAAATCCGCATCCGGCCAGCGAGTGCGGCATCCTGCAGAACCTGCAGCAGGCAGCCGAGGGCGCGGCCTGCGAGTGCCACCCACGACACTAGGGATGCAGCGGGACGGCATCGTCACGCCGATCTCGCAACATCTCGCTACAAGGCGGGCGGCAAGCCGAAACTGGGGCATTCCGCCCCCACGCTTCGATTCGGACCGTTGCCCGCTGGCTGTGCTACGATGGCCGCTGGTCGCTTCGGTGACTTACCTGTAACTCAGAGATTTCCCAACGATGTCCCGTCATCTACTGCTCGCCGTCTCCGTCATGGTTCGCTTCCAGCGACCGGCGCGCGCGCGCGTGATGCCGGCGCCCATCGACGCCAGCCGCTGGATCAACGCCCCGCTTGATCCAGCCCGGTTCCCGGCCTAACCGATCCCCTTCCTGAACCAGCAGAAGGCCCGGCGCCGAACCGGGCCCGAGCCAGCACGTACCCCCGCTTTCACGCGTAGCACCAGGCCTCGCCAGTTGCCGTGTGATCTGCTGCCGATTTAGTTGCTGCATTCGCTGCATTACCAAGCTGTGTCCGTCCGGCGCGCGTGAAGTTGCGCCGGCCAATCGATTCTGGATTTCACTTCCGTGAGAGGCATTGCCATGGCCAAGACCAAGAACACGACCGCCGCGCCATCGCGCCCGGCAACCCTTTATCTGACCGAACTCGACGTCGCCCGCCTCGAGGGAATTGCCAGCCGTGCCGGCACCGCCGAACTCGACGAGATGCTGGATGCACTACTGGAGCGCGCGGCCATTGTGTCGCCCGACGCGATCCCGAAGGACGTCGTGACGATGAATTCACGTGTGGTTTGTGCGCTCGAAGGCGAGGCCAAGCCGCGTGACTGGACCCTGGTGTACCCGGACGATGCCGATCTGGCCACTGGCCGGTTATCGGTGCTGTCGCCGATTGGCCAGGCACTGCTGGGTGCCCGCTCCGGGGACACGGTCGACTACCGCCTGCCCGACGGCCGCGCGCAACGCGTGACCATCGTGGAGATTGCGTTCCAGCCCGAGGCCAGCGGCCAGTTCACGCTTTGATCCTTCCCCCAGCCAGCTACCCACCGTGCGCCCGAAGCGGCGCGCGCGGGTAGCCGCGCCGCCTGGCAGTACCGAACGGTATGCACCGTTCGGTCAGGCAATCCCTTCCGTTCATCCAGATCTTCAGCGTTTCACGGCGTGCAACGCACCATTCGTCGCAGCGCTATTTCTCCTGGTTCGTTGAGCCACTAACCTTCAGTCCGTGCTCGATCGCCACAGAGATGGCGTATCCGGGCAGAAGTCAGCTGTATCCATAAGAAAGTTGTGAATCAGTTGAAGGAGTCCCAGATGAACGCCAAACGTATCCTTGGCGGCGCACTCGTGCTGGCTGCATTTGCCGCCTCGGCCGCGATAGCCGCTCCCGCCGCCACCAAGAAGGCCGGCAAATTCGATGTCTATGCGGACGCCGCCCGAGTGGGCAAGTTCGATGTGTATTCCGACGGCGCGAAGATCGGCAAGTACGACTTCTATACCGACGGACAACGCGCCAGCAAGTTCGACCCGTATAGCGAAGGCACCCGCCAGGGCAAGTTCGATAGCTTCAGCGAAGGCGCCCACGCATTCAGCGGCGAGATCTCCGCTTCGTCGCTCGACAACTCGCGCAACGGCGGCGAGCTCTACGGCTACAGCGTCTGACGCATCCGGTCCTTATGGACCGTGGCGGCCACTCCGGTGGTCGCCAGTTCAAAAGTTTCTCTCCCACCTGCGCGACCGACCTCCTCCATCTCTCTCCGTCGCGCAGGTGATTTTTCCCCCTCGGCAGTGTCTGTCGTTCTTCCCGAAGTGATCTAGAGTTGCCGCGCGGCAAATGTGTCGCACTTGCGGATATCGCCGGTCGTCAGTCCCTGACGCAGCCAGCGCACACGCTGCTCGCTCGTGCCATGCGTGAAGGCTTCAGGCACCACGTAGCCCTGTGCCTGACGCTGCAGCCGGTCGTCGCCGATTGCGGCGGCAGCCTTCAGGCCTTGCTCGATATCGCCCGGTTCCAGCAACTGCTGGTTCAGCTTCTGCGCGTTGGCAGCCCACACGCCTGCCAGACAATCGGCCTGCAATTCCATGCGTACCGACAATTGGTTGGCCTGCGCCTCGCTCATGCGGCGACGTGCCGCATCCACCTTTTCCGAGACGCCGAGCAGGTTCTGCACATGGTGGCCGATCTCGTGCGCGATCACATATGCCTGCGCGAAATCACCACCGGCGCCGAAGCGCTGACGCAGTTCGTCATAGAAGGACAGGTCGATATAGACCTTCTGGTCACCCGGGCAATAGAACGGCCCCATGGCGGACTGGCCAGTACCGCAGGCGGTTTGCGTGGCGCCGGAGAACAGCACCAGTTTCGGTGGCGCGTAACGGCGGTTCAGGTCGGTTTCGAAGATGTGTTCCCACGTGCGCTCGGTATTGCCGAGCACCTTGCGGGTGAAAACCGTCAGCTGGTCGTTGGCGGGCGGGCGATGTGCCTGGGACTGCGGTGCCTGTTGCTGCTGGTTCTGGACGACCGATGCGCCCTGGAAAATCAGCGAGGGGTCGATGCCGAAGAAATATGAAGCGGCCAGCGCAATGACGATCGTGCCGATACCGATCGACTTGCCGCCGATCGGCAGTCCGAACCCTCCGCCTCCGCCGTAGCCACCGCCGCGGCGATCTTCTACGTTCTGGCTTTCGGCTTCGTCATCGAGACGCATGGGGGCTCCGTCGGGTCATGTGTGGCGGCAGCCGTGCTTCGGCTGCCCGATGCCGGTGGAGTATAGCAACGGCACCTGACGCCCAGCGCACCGTTCAGAATTCGTTACCTCGAAAAAGGGAAGCCGCCCGCGCACCAGGCGACAAGCGGGCTGATAAGGGCGTGGGCGGCCGGCGAGCAGGGGGTCAGCCTGGTAGCCAAAGGGAAATCCTGCGTAGCCGGCAATGTGCATCGCCAGCCTGCTCCCCCGACCCCTTTCCCACGTGACGGAAGCGGGATGGGGGAGCGATTCAGCGCATCAAACCGCCTCGGCAGCCGGCACCTTGCCGATGTCCAGCCCGGCCACTTCCGTCCCCACCTCTGCCACGCGCAGCAGGTTGGTCGTGCCGCCCTGGCCAAATGGCATCCCGGCCGCGATGGTGATCTGGTCGCCCGGTGCGGCATAGCCTTCCACCAGCGCGGCGCGCGCGGCGGCCTCGACCATTTCGTCGACGCTCTGCACGTCCGGGCTGACAGTCGAATGCACGCCCCAGGTGATGGCCAGCCGACGCGCGATCTCCAGGTTCGGCGTGATGCTGACGATCGGCGCGCATGGCCGCTCACGTGCCGCGCGCAGCGCGGTGGCGCCGGACGACGTGTACGTCACCGTGGCCTTCGCGCCGATGATCTGCGTGACCTCGCGCAGCGCCGCGCAGATTGCGTCCTGGCGCGTGGAGAGCGGTGCCTCGTGCTGGGCGTCGATCATGTTGCGGTAGAGCGGATCGTTCTCGACCTCGGTGATGATGCGATTCATGATCGAGACAGCGGCCACCGGATGACGGCCATTGGCCGATTCGGCCGACAGCATCACCGCATCAGCGCCGTCATAGATCGCACTCGCCACGTCTGACGCTTCGGCGCGCGTCGGCACTGGCGAGTCGATCATCGACTCGAGCATCTGCGTGGCGATCACGATCGGCTTGCCGAGCTGGCGGCAGATACGCAGGATGCGCTTCTGCACACCTGGCACGCGCTCGGGCGGCAGTTCCACGCCGAGGTCACCACGCGCGACCATCACTGCATCCGACACCCGTACGATTTCCTCTAGCTGCTGCAATGCGGCCGGCTTCTCGATCTTCGACAGCACGCCAGCACGCGTGCCGATCAGTTCGCGCGCTTCGAGGATGTCCGATGGGCGCTGCACGAACGACAGCGCGATCCAGTCGGCGCCAAGTTCCAGTGCGAAGGCCAGATCCTTGCGATCCTTTTCGGTCAGCGCGGGGATCGGGATCACCGCGTCGGGCACGTTCACGCCCTTGCGGTCGGACAGCGTGCCGTTGTTGGCCACGCGCGTGGTGATGCTGCCGCTGGCCACCGATTCGATGTTCAAGCGTACCTTGCCGTCGTCGATCAGCAGCGACTGGCCCGCGTTGGCGGCCTTGAACAGTTCGGGGTGGGGCAGGTAGACGCGCTTCGCATCGCCCGGCGTCGGGTCGCTGTCGAGGACGAACGTGTCGCCGGCGCTCACGGCCACCTTGCCGGCCGCGAACGTGCCAATGCGCAGTTTCGGGCCCTGCAGGTCGGCCAGGATCGCGATCGGACGGCCGGTCTCGGCTTCCACCTGGCGCACGGCGTCGTAGCGCGCGCGGTGGTCCTCGTGCGTGCCGTGGCTGAAGTTCAGCCGGAACACGTCGGCCCCGGCATCGAACAGTTGGCGGATGACCGCGATGTCCGTGCTGGCCGGGCCCAGTGTGGCCACGATCTTGGCTTTGCGCTGGCGTCTCATGAGTGTCTCCTCTCTTCCTCGTTCCTTGCAGGGCGCGATCAGATGATCAGGATCGCGCGAAAATCGTTCACGTTGGTACGGGTCGGGCCGGTGACGATCAGGTCGTCGATGCCGGCAAAGAATCCATACCCGTCGTTGTTGTCCAGATGCGCGCGGGCAGACAGGCCGCGTGCCACGGCGCGCGTCAGCGAATCGGGGCCAAGCAGTGCGCCTGCATTGTCTTCGGAGCCGTCGATGCCATCCGTGTCGCAAGCGATCGCGTGCACACCGGGCAGGCCGTCGAGCGATACCGCCAGCGACAGCAGGAACTCGGCATTGCGACCGCCACGGCCATTGCCTCGCACCGTCACCGTCGTCTCGCCGCCGGACAGGATTACGCACGGTTTCTCGAACGGCTGGCCATGCGCGACGATCTGGCGTGCGATCGCCGCGTGGACTTCGGCCACGTCGCGCGCTTCGCCTTCGATGCTGTCGGACAGGATGTGCGCCGTCAGGCCGAGTTCGCGTGCGCGCGCGGCGGCAGCTTCGAGCGACTGTTGGGCGCTGGCCAGCGTCACGTTGCGATGACCTTCGAAACGGACGTCGCCGGGCTTCGGCGTTTCACCCGCGCCGCTCTCCAGATGCGCGTGCACGTTGGCGGGCACATCGATGTGGTACTTGGCGATGACCGCGAGCGCATCCGCGCAAGTGGTGGCGTCCGGCAGCGTCGGGCCGCTGGCGATCAGGGTGGGGTCATCGCCCGGAATATCGGAAATCAGCAGCGTTTCCACACGCGCGGGTGCGCAGGCCAGAGCCAGGCGGCCACCCTTGAGGGCGGACAGGTGCTTGCGCACGCAGTTCATCTCGCCGATGCTCGCGCCGCTGCGCAGCAGCGCCTTGTTCACGGCCTGCTTGTCCGCCAGCGTGATGCCCGGCGCGGGTGCCGCGAGCAGGGCGGAGCCGCCACCGGAGATCAGGCACAGCACGAGGTCGTCGGCGGTCAGTCCCTGCACCAGTTCCACCATGCGCTGCGCGGCCTGCTGGCCCGCGGCGTCAGGCACCGGGTGCGCGGCCTCGACGACTTCGATGCGCTGGCAATCGGCGCCATGGCCATAGCGCGTGACCACCAGCCCCGACAGTTCGCCCTTCCAGTTCGCCTCTACTGCCTGCGCCATCGCGGCGGCGGCCTTGCCCGCGCCGATCACAACGGTGCGTCCCTTTGGCGGTTGTGGCAAATGCGGCGGCAGGCAATGCGTCGCGCTCACGGCCGAGACGGCCGTATCGAACAGATCGCGCAGCAGCGCGCGGGCTTGAGAAGCGTCGCGATAGTCGGGCGTGCCGGCCTGGCGCTGCGGCGACAGCAGGGCGGCGGTGGCGTCGGTGGCAAACATGTGGGTCCTGAAATGAAACGCAAGCAGAAAAACAAGGACAACAATCAACGCGGCCGCCCGCCGTCAGGCAGGGCGGCCGCGGGAGGGCTTACTTCCCGCCCTTGGCGATCTCGTGGTTCGACATGATTTCGATCGCGCGGCACAGTGCCGAGTGATCGAGCTTGCCGAAGCCGTTCGCGGCGCACGCGTTGAACAGCTCTTGCGCGGTCGACGTGTTCGGCAGCGATACGCCCAGCGCCTTGGCGCCTTGCAGCGCCAGGTTCAGATCCTTCTGGTGCAGTTCGATACGGAAGCCCGGATCGAAGGTGCGCTTGACCATGCGCTCGCCGTGCACTTCCAGGATGCGCGAAGCCGCGAAGCCACCCATCAGCGCCTGACGCACCTTTGCCGGATCGGCACCAGCCTTCGACGCGAACAGCAGCGCTTCGGACACGGCCTGGATGTTCAGCGCCACGATGATCTGGTTGGCCACCTTGGTGGTTTGGCCGTCGCCGTTGCCGCCCACCAGCGTGATGTTCTTGCCCATCAGTTCGAACAGCGGCTTGACCTGGTCGAACGCTTCAGCCGGGCCACCGACCATGATCGTCAGCGTTGCGGCCTTGGCGCCCACTTCACCACCCGACACCGGTGCGTCAAGGTACGAGGCGCCGAGCTTGTTGATGCGCGCGGCGAAGTCCTTCGTGGCGATCGGCGAGATCGAGCTCATGTCCACGACGATCTTGCTGTAGCTGGCTTCCTTGCCGGCTGCCTTGAAGGCGGCGGCAACACCCTTTTCGCCGAACAGCACGGCTTCGACGTGCGGGGTGTCCGGCACCATCACGATCACGATGTCGGCACGCTTGGCCACTTCCTCGGCGCTGGTGCAGACGGTGACGCCAGCGTCCACCAGGAACTGCGGTGCCGGGTTCACGTCATGCACGAACAGCGTGTGGCCGGCGGCGCGCAGGTGACCCGCCATCGGCGCGCCCATGATGCCCAGGCCGATAAAGCCGACGTTGCGTTGGTTTGCCATGTTTGTCTCCAGTCAGTAGAAAGAATTCGATTCGGATTTCAGCGGAACGCCGGCTCAAACGCCGTGCGCCGCGCGCCAGCCCAGGCCGGCTTCGGTGGTCGTCTTCGGCTTGTATTCGCAGCCGATCCAGCCCTGGTAGCCGATCTCGTCGAGGAAGCGGAACAGGTACTGGTAATTGATCTCGCCGGTGCCGGGCTCGTTGCGGCCGGGGTTGTCGGCAAGCTGCACGTGCTTGATCTTCGGCAGGTTGGCGCGGATCGTGTTGGCGATCTCGCCCTCCATGCGCTGCATGTGATAGATGTCGTACTGCACGTAGAGGTTGGGCGCGTTGACCTGACCAATCAGGTCGATCGCCTGCTGCGTGCGCGACAGGAAGAAGCCGGGGATGTCGAACGTGTTGATCGGTTCGACCAGCAGATCGATATGTTCCTGCGCCAGCGCATTGGCCGCGAAACGCAGGTTTTCCACCAGCGTTTCCTGCGCCTGTTCGCGCTTCACGTTCTGCGGCAGGATGCCGACCAGGCAGTTCAACTGGCGCACGCCCAGTACCTTGGCGTACTTGATGGCCTCGCCCACGCCGTCCTGGAATTCGCCCACGCGGTCCGGGTGGCAGGCGATGCCGCGCTCACCTGCTTCCCACTTGCCGGCGGGAAGGTTGTGCAGCACGAGGTCGAGCTGGAAGCGGTTCAGGCGATCGGCGATCTGGTCGGCGTGAAACGCGTACGGAAACAGGAACTCCACGCCACGGAATCCGGCGCGGGCGGCGGCCTCGAAGCGGTCCAGGAAGCCGACTTCGTTAAACAGCATCGTCAGGTTTGCTGCGAGCTTTGGCATTGTTTGTCTCTCTCGGTGTCTGGGAAAAACCGCCACACCCACCCCGGTGGAGCGGGGCAGGGTGGCGTACTACGGGGAAGCGGTACTCGGTACTCAGGCGGTGGTCTCTTCGACCAGGATCGCCGAATCGGCGTCCACGGCATCCTCGAGGTCCTCGATCGGCTCGAACTCGTTGATGTTGTCGATCTCGGTACCCATCGCGATATTGGTGACGCGCTCGAGGATCACCTCGACCACTACCGGCACCGAAAACTCGGCCATCAGGTCGCGCGCTTCGGCAAAGGCCGGTGCGATGTCTTCGGGCTTGAACACGCGGATTGCCTTGCAGCCGAGACCTTCCACGACCTTCACGTGGTCCACGCCATAGCCTTCCAGCTCGGGCGCGTTGATGTTGTCGAACGCGAGCTGCACGCAGTAGTCCATCTCGAAGTTGCGCTGCGCCTGACGGATCAGGCCCAGGTACGAGTTGTTCACCACCACGTGGATGTACGGCACCTTGAACTGCGCGGCCACGGCCAGTTCCTCGATCATGAACTGGAAGTCGTAGTCACCCGAGATGGCCACGATGTCCGAGTTCGGCGAGGCGGTCTTCACGCCGATGGCGGCGGGAATGGTCCAGCCCAGCGGGCCTGCCTGGCCGCAGTTGATCCAGTGGCGCGGCTGGTTCACGGACAGGAACTGCGCGGCGGCGATCTGCGACAGGCCGATCGTCGTCACGTAGCGCACGTCGCGCGGGAAGTACTGGTTCATCTCGCGGTACACGCGCTGCGGCTTGACCGGCACGTTGTCGAAGTCGCTCTTGCGCTTCATCGTGCGGCGGCGCTTCTGCACGTCGGCCACCCACGCCTTGCGGCACGGCAGGCGGCCGGCCATCTTCATTTCGCGGGCCACTTCGACGAACTGCTCCAGCGCGGCCTTGGCATCCGAGACGATGCCGAGGTCAGGACCGAACACGCGACCGATCTGCGTGGGCTCGATGTCGACGTGCACGAACTTGCGGCCCTTGGTGTAGACGTCGACGCTGCCGGTGTGGCGGTTGGCCCAGCGGTTGCCGATGCCCATCACGAAATCCGAGGCGAGCAGCGTGGCGTTGCCGTAACGGTGCGAGGTCTGCAGGCCCACCATGCCGGCTTGCAGCGGGTGGTCGTCGGCCAGCACGCCCCAGCCCATTAGCGTGGGCACCACGGGCACATTGACCAGCTCGGCGAACTCGACCAGCAGTTCCGACGCGTTGGCGTTGATCACGCCGCCGCCGCAGACGATCAGCGGACGCTCGGCCTGGTTCAGCATCGAGATGGCCTTCTCGATCTGGGCGCGCGAGGCGGCCGGCTTGTACGGTTGCAGCGGTTGATACGTTTCGGGATCGAATTCGATCTCGGCCACCTGCACGTCGAACGGCAGGTCGATCAGCACCGGACCCGGGCGGCCCGAACGCATCAGGTGGAACGCCTGCTGGAACACCTGCGGCACCAGCGCCGGCTCACGCACGGTCACGGCCCACTTGGTCACAGGCTTGGCGATCGACTCGATATCGACGGCCTGGAAATCTTCCTTGTACAGACGGGCGCGCGGCGCCTGGCCGGTGATGCAGAGAATGGGGATCGAATCCGCCCAGGCCGAGTACAGGCCCGTGATCATGTCCGTGCCGGCGGGGCCCGACGTGCCGATGCAGAGGCCGATGTTGCCCGGCTCGGCACGGGTGTAGCCCTCGGCCATGTGCGAGGCGCCTTCCACGTGGCGCGCCAGCAGGTGGCGGATCGAGCCAGCGCGGCGCATGGCCGAGTAGAACGGGTTGATGGCAGCGCCGGGCACGCCGAACGCGGTGGTGATGCCTTCCTTTTCCAGTACGGCGATGGCCGCGTCGACTGCTCTCATCTTCGGCATGTCTGTCTCCAATACGATTCAAAACAATGGGTGGGATTTGTTCTGGGTCTGATGCTATGCCCGCACCGGCCTGTGGATAAACAGAAGGGAGATCAGTTGATTCGATACGTACGGTTAGCAATGCCGCAGCATCGAACGTCGAATGTGAGCGATGCAGTATGTGCTCGAACCCTTCGCCGGATCCCCCATGGAGAGGGGTTCGGCGCAATCTGGTGGCGTCGCGGGCTTTCGGTCGCGCCGCCATCGGGCCAAAATGACAGGTTTGGAATCGCCCTTGCTCTGTCATGTACTCGCGGCTGCCGACCACCTACGAATTGATTGAAGCGCTCCAGGCCTCTCCGCAGGCCGGACCGGCCGCCGAGAGCCGTCTGGCCACGGTGTTGTGGGCCGGCTTTGTCCTGGCGCTGGTACCGATGCTGGTCGCCGGCGGCGCGCTGGTGTGGTGGCACCGGGTGCTTGCGCAGGTGCCGCCGGCGTGGCTTCCGCAGGCTTTTCACGTGCTGCTGGCCGTTTGCGGGGTGTTCTACGTCGGCGCATGGGTGATCAGGCTGCTCGATCGCCGTGCTGCGTTGCAGCATCCGCTTCGCTGGCTGACGCGCCGGCTCGATACCCAAAGCGAGGTCGAGAACGCGCTGCTGCTACGCCTTGGCCGCATTCCGGCGCTCCAGCTCCGCGCCCGCCAGCGTCGCGTGGTGCTGCAGGCACGGCTCTGGGACGCCAGCGCCCGCACCATGGCGCTGGTCCTGGCCATCGGGCCCGCCGCGGTGATCCTGGCCGACGGTGTGGCGGTCATGGCACCCGGCCGCGTCCCGGCGCTCGTGGCGATCTATGGCGCAGTGTTGGTGGCTGGATGCGCCCTGGCGCTGTTCGCCCAGTTGCAATGCAGCGCCCCGCTGCGCCGGCTGGCCCACGTGCTGGGTGAAGCGGCGGAAATCAACGAGGCCGTGAACCGCCAGCGTCAGCCGTAGCGGTCGTCCAGTGCCGGGCTTCCGGGGCAAGACGATCGGTGGGCCGGATGGGCGTCATAGCGCCCCGGGGATGCGCGATATGGCTCCGATGCCTCACAATGTGCCGGCAGGAGACATTTAGCTGGGCTGGCATGGACAAACTCAAACAGATCGAAGCATTCATCGCCGTGGTGGAACACGGCAGCATGGCCGCCGCCGCGCTGACGCAGAACGTCACGCCGGTCATGATCGGCCGGCGCATCAACGCGCTGGAGGCACGCATCGGCGTCAAGCTACTGCATCGCTCCACGCGCCGCATTGTGGTGACCGAGCAGGGCGCCGCGTTCATGGAGCAGTGCAAGAAGGCGCTGGCCGACCTGGACCGCGCCGAAATGCTGATTGCCGAAGGCAAGCACAAGGCCACCGGTCACCTGATCGTGTCGGCACCGGCCGCATTCGGGCGCAAGCACGTGGCGCCGCACGCGCCGGCCTTTCTCGCCGCCAATCCCGAGGTGCAGATTTCATTCAACCTGACTGACCGCGTGGTGGATCTGGTGCGCGAGGGCTATGACGTCGGCATCCGCATCGGGGGCGCGATCGACCCGAACTTCGTGGCGATCAAGCTGGCGACCAACAAGCGCGTGGTATGTGGCACGCCCGCGTACTTCGCCAGGCACGGCGTGCCGCACACGCTCGAGGATCTGGAGAAGCACAACTGCCTCGCGTTCAACCTGCAAGGCGGGCAGCAGCGTGGCTGGTACTTCCAGCAAAACGGTAAGACCGTGACGGTGCGCGTGAACGGCAATCTCGACTGCAACGACGGCGAGCTATTGCATCGCTGGACTGGTGAGAGCCTGGGACTGGGCTGGCGTTCGACATGGGAGATCCTGCCGCAACTGGAAAGTGGGGAGTTGATCACGGTACTCGACGAGTACGCGCTGCCGGATTACGACATCCTCGCGGTGTACCCGCAGCAGCGGCCGGTGCCGGCCAAGATCCGCTTCTTCATCGAGCACTTGAAACAGGCGTTTGCAAAGCCGGGGTATTGGAGCGGCAGGGTCTGAGGGGTTTGAAGCGTTGGCGCTCTGGCGCCGTCTGCGCGGAACCAGGTCCCAAAACCGGATCCCCAAAAGAAAAAGCCCGCAGCCATTGCGGTCTGCGGGCGGTCCTTCTTGCGAAGGACGGGGAGAGCTCATGAAGTGCGCCCCCGCAACTCCATGGCGAGGTGAATATTGCGCCTCTCCCGCTTCTTCGTCCTTGACTCCGATCAAGCCTATCGCATTCGCTCCGAACGTCAGGCCAGCAACGCGGCCACCAGGTCCTTGCCACGTGCTGCCGCCGGTACTTCCTCGAAGTGCAGGGCGGCCTCCACATGCGCCAGATGCTCGACCATCAGCTTCACGGCAAGCTCGGCATCGCCCGCGCGCGCGGCGTCGATAAAGGCGCGGTGCTCGTCCGATGAACACGTCGCATCGCGGCGGCTCTGGTAGAGCATCGTGATCACGGCGCTACGCATCGACAGTTCGCGCATGATGCCGGTCATCACGCTGTTGCCCACCACCTCGGCCAGCACGATATGGAAATCGCCCAGCAGCCGGGTACGCGTCTGGGCATCATTGCCGCCCAGCGACTTGCGCTCGGCGGTCAGGTGTTTCTCGATGCGCTTGTAGTCGGCAGGCGTGGCCTTGGCGACGAACTCGCGCGCCAGTGCCGCCTCCAGGATGCGCCGCACCGTGAACACCTCGCGTGCTTCTTCCGCGCTGGGCTTGGCCACGAACGCGCCCTTGTCCGGCACGATCTGGATGACCTTGTCCTTGGACAGCATCAGCAGCGCGGCGCGGACCTTGGTGCGGCTGACACGATAGACGCTGGCCAGCGCCTCCTCGCGCAGCTTGGTGCCGGGCGGCAGGCGGTGCGAGACGATGGCGGCGACGATATCGTCGGCAATCGCCTCGGCGGTCATGTCTGGATCGATATGCTCGGGCATGGTGTCGCGCGTCGCCTGGCAGGCCAGCGCGGAGAGTGGGATGTGCGTGATTCTAGCGCCCCGAGGCCACCCCCGGCAGCGGCGCCGGTACCGGGACTTCCCCGGAGCCATGCTCGTGCACCGTCAGCCCTTCCTCCAGCTCGCCTGCCGGGATCGTGCCATTGAGCACGCCGTGGGCCCGTTCGCGGTCGATGTCGCGCTCCCAGGCGGCCACTACCACCGTGGCCACGCAGTTGCCAATCAGGTTGCCCACCGCGCGGGCGATGCCGATGAACCAGTCCACCGACAGCACCAGCACCAGGCCGATCGCGGGGATCGCCGGATGGGCGGAGAGCGTCGCGGCCAGGATCACGATCGCCGAACCGGGGATGCCATGCGCGCCCTTCGACGTGACCAGTGCCACAGCCAGGATGCCGAGCAGGTCGCCCAGCGCCAGCGGCGTGTTGGTAGCCTGCGCGATGAACACCGCGGCAAGCGTCAGGTAGATCGAGAATGCATCGAGGTTGAATGAGTAGCCGGTGGGAATCACCAGGCCGACCACCGACTTGCGGATGCCCATGTACTCGAGCTTCTTCATCACCTGCGGCAGCACGCTGTCAGACGACGCTGTGCCCAGCACCACCAGCAGTTCGGCACGCAGGTAACGAATCAGCTTCAGCACCGAGAAGCCGCACAGCCGCATGATCAGCCCCAGCACGCCGACCACGAAGATCACCACCGCGCCGTAGAACAGGATCACCAGGAACCCGAGCTGCTTGAGCGAGCCGATGCCGTACTTGCCCACGGTGAACGCCACCGCGCCCAGCACGCCCAGCGGCGCCAGCTTGATGATGAAGCCCATCATCTTGAACAGCGTGTGCGAGAACGTGTCGATTAGCCTGACCAGCGGACGGCCGGATTCGCCCACGACGGACAGCGCGCAGCCGAACAGGATCGAGACCAGCAGCACCTGCAGTA
Organism: Cupriavidus sp. HMR-1; assembly: GCF_000319775.1. NCBI lineage: Bacteria > Pseudomonadati > Pseudomonadota > Betaproteobacteria > Burkholderiales > Burkholderiaceae > Cupriavidus > Cupriavidus sp. HMR-1. The sequence goes on along the minus strand of NZ_ANKP01000098.1, from coordinate 12,792 downwards.
CGTCGCCACTGGAGAACGCGCCCATGATCGTGTTCGGAATCAGCTTGAGCAGGAAATCGACCATGCCCGCGCTCTTCACCTTGTCGGCGGATTCGATGTAGGCCGACATGGCCGAGATATCCAGCGAACGCGGATTCACATTCATGCCGGTGCCCGGATGGAACACGTAGGCCAGCACCACGCCGAGCGCCAGCGCGATGGTCGTGACCACCTCGAAATAGACCACGGCCTTGATGCCGACGCGCCCGACCTTCTTCAGCTCCCCGGCGCCGCAGATACCCGCCACGACCACGCAGAACACGATGGGGCCGATCAGCATCTTGATCAGCTTGATGAAGGCATCGCCCAGCGGCTTGAGCTTGGCGGCGAACTCGGGGAAGAACAGCCCGAGCAGGGTGCCGATCACCAGCGCGATCAGCACCTGACCGAACAGGGAGCGGGTGAATCGGGTGTGCAGGCGTGCACCAGCGGCGCGCTGCGAGGGTACGGCTTGCTGCATCGTTGTCTCCGTGCCGGGCGCGGTCCAGATGAGACGTCTTTGCGTCGCTGGCCGGCCCTGATCTGATTCAGGACTACCTGCCGTCACATGGCGCGGGAGAGCGGATGCGCGGCGGGTCTGGCATCACCACGGGAAATCGGCCCGAGAGCCATATCCCGCGCGGAAAGCCCCCCTGTTGAGGCGGAATCCACGCAATCCACTTGTCCGGACCGGATTGTCCGCAGCGGATTGTTGGTGCGTGGGGGCCAATATAGTGCATATCATTTTTGTATGCAATTTTTGAATTCACTGTGCTAACATGAATCGCACAGAATAGAGCTACGGCACCGGGCGCCCGCCTTGACTGGCCTTCCCGCCAGGATTTCCTCGACCGAGCTCACGCACCACCAGCAGGAGAGACACACACATGGCAGCAACCCCTACGCCGTTGTCCGCTGAAACCGGCACGCGCATCATGACCTGGGCCGACGCCCTGGCCGTTCATACCGATCAGCCCGGCATCCTTACCCGCACCTATCTGACCGAGGCCCATCACGGCGCCGCCGCGCTGCTGACCGAATGGATGGAAGCCGCGGGCATGACCGTGCGCCGCGACGCAGCCGGCAACGTGATCGGCCGCTATGAAGGCACCACGCCAAACGCCCCGGCGCTGCTGACGGGTTCCCACTTCGACACCGTGCGCGACGCGGGTCGCTACGACGGCAACCTCGGCGTGATCCTGCCGATCGCCTGTGTGGCCGAGTGGAACCGCCAGGGCAAGCGCTTTCCGTTCGCGCTCGAAGTGGTCGGGTTTGCCGAGGAAGAGGGCGTGCGCTTCAAGGCCACGCTGCTGGGCAGCCGCGCCATCGCGGGCACGTTCGATACCAATGTGCTCGACAACGTCGACGACTCGGGCAAGACCATGCGTGAAGTGATGCGCGCGGCCGGGTTCGATGCCGGGCAACTGCCCGCCGCGAAGCACGATCGCAGCCAGGTGCTGGCCTTCATCGAGGTCCACATCGAGCAGGGTCCGGTGCTGCTGAACGAAGGCCTGCCCGTGGGCGTGGTTACCGCCATCTCCGGCGCCACGCGCTTCATCGTCGAACTGGAAGGCCTGGCCGGCCATGCCGGCACGGTGCCGATGGATATGCGCCGCGACGCCGCGATGGCCGGCGCGGAGATCGGCCTGTTCATCGAGAAGCGCTGCGGCGGCAAGCCGGGCCTGGTCGGCACGGTCGGCCAGTTCAACGTGCCGAACGGCGCCACCAACGTGGTTCCGGGCCGCGCGGTGTTTTCCATCGATATCCGCGCTGGGGATGACGCCGAGCGCGAGGCCGCCGTCAACGACGTGCTGGCCGAAATCGAACGTGTTTGCGCGCGCCGCAACGTGCGCTCGCAGATCCGCAAGACGCACGAAGCCGCCAGCGTTCCGTGCGCGCCGTGGCTGCAGTCCCAATGGGCCGCGGCAGTGGAGCGCCAGGGCGTGCCCGTGCGTCACCTGCCCTCCGGCGCGGGCCATGACGCCATGGCCATTGCCGCCATCGCCGATGTGGCCATGCTGTTCGTTCGCTGCGGCAACGGCGGCATCAGCCATCACCCCACCGAAACCATGACGTCGGAAGACGCCCAGACGGCCGCGCGCGTGTTCGCCGATTTCGTCGAGCACTTCCATCGCCCCCAATAAGCGCCGCCATCGGCGTCGCCCCGAACACTCCAGAGATAACGAAGATGACCGCACGAGACAACATGAATCCCGTTGAAACCACGCTGACGCAATATATCGACCAACATCGCCCGCAACAGGAAGCGTTCCTGGCCGAGCTGGTCAAGGTGCCGTCGGACAACCCCCCCGGCGATTGCGACGCCCATGGCAAGCGCGCCAAGGAACTGCTCGAAGGGCTGGGATTCAAGGTCGAGGCCCACAAGGTGCCCGAAGACAAGGTCCGTGCAGCCGGCATGATCAGCGCGACCAACCTGCTGGTGCGCAAGACGTTCGGCAACGGTGGGCCGACCATCGCGATGAACGCCCACGGTGACGTGGTGCCTCCGGGCCTGGGCTGGACCAAGAACCCGTACGGCGGCGAGATCGCCGACAGCGAACATGGCCCGGTGATGTTCGGCCGTGGCGTGGCCGTGTCGAAGTCGGACTTCGCCACCTACGCCTACGCCGTGCTGGCGCTCCAGGAAGCCGAGAAGCAGGGCGCGAAGCTGAACGGCACCGTCGAACTGCAGTTCACCTATGACGAGGAAACCGGTGGCGACATCGGTCCGAAGTTCCTGCTCGACGAAGGCCTGACCAAGCCCGACTACGCAATCTCGGCCGGCTTCTCGTACGGCATCACGTCGGCCCACAATGGCTGCCTGCACGTGGAAGTCACCGTCAAGGGCAAGCAGGGCCACGCCGCCATGCCGCACACTGGCGTGGACGCGATCGAGGCTGCCACGCACATCCTGCAGGCGATCTACGGCCTGCGAGCCGAACTGGCCACGCGCAAGAGCAAGGTGCTCGGCATCGACACTGCCACGCTGAACGTCGGCCTGATCAAGGGTGGCATCAACACCAACGTGGTGCCTGACCTGGTCACGTTCCGTGTGGACCGCCGCATGATTCCGGAAGAGATCGGTTTCGACGCCGAAGGCGAGCTCCGTGCCGTCGTGGAGAAGGCCGCCAAGGAGCGTCCGGGCATCGAAGTGAAGGTGGAGCGCATCATCCTGGCCGAACCGCTGTCGGAACTGCCGGGCGTGGAGAAGCTGATCGGTGCCCTGAAGCAACGCGCCGAGTCGGTCTTCGGCGTGGAGATTCCGGTGCAGGGCGTGCCGCTCTACACCGACGCTCGCCACTACACGAGCCGTGGCATCCCGACCGTGCTGTACGGCGCCGGCCCGCGCACGCTGATGGAAGCCCGCGGCCACAACTCGGACGAGAACCTGCGTCTGAACGACCTGAACCGTGCCACCAAGGTCGTCGCGCTGGCACTGTCGGACCTGATGGCCTGAACAAGACGCGCCCCCGCGAACTGTAGTACCTCTTGGTTGTGATGATGGCCCGCGAGACACTCGTCCGCGGGCCTTTTTTCATTCGGCGGCGTCTTCGTCCGGCACGGCCAGGCTTACCAGCCATCGCCGCACGATCTGCTCTTCCTCGGCGGTGAGCCCGGCGCGCAGTCGCTTGTCGGCCTCCCGCGCGCGTACCTTGCACTCGGCCAGCAACGCCTGCCCGCTCTCCGTCAGCGCGATCGTCTGGATGCGGCCGTGCACCGGATGAGGCTGACGCGCGATCGCGCCCATCTTCTCCAGGTTGTTCATGATCACGCTGACCGTCTGCGGGGTCAGCATCGCCAGCCGCGCCACGTCGGCACCGGAAATGCCGGGGTATGCGCCAAGCATCGTCAGTACGAAGAACTGCGGCAGGGTCACGCCAAGATCGGCCAGCAGGCGTTCCATGTTCAGGCGATTGGCCGCGCTGGCCTGCCGCAGCAGGTACGCCAGATAGCCGCTCTCGCCGCGCTTGCCTTCACCGGGTGCGGGAATCCGCGCCGCTTCCGCCGCGTCCGCCTTCTTCCCTTTGTTTTTCCCTTTGGATGACAGGGTCTTTCCCATGATATCAGTGCTCTTACATTAATCTTCGAACTCTGACATCTTATCGCAAGGAGCCAGTCATGGATTTCCAGACCTTCACGAAATCGGCGCCCGACGTCTACGCGGCGCTGAGCGGCGTGAGCAAGGCGGTGGAAGCGGCAGGGATGGACAAAGCGCTGACGGAGCTGCTCAAGCTGCGCGTCTCGCAGATCAACGGCTGCGCGTTCTGCCTGCAGTTCCATCTGAACATTGCGCGCAAGCTCGATATCGACCCGCGCAAGTTCGACCTGCTGGCCGGCTGGCGCGACGCGGGCATCTACACAGCGCGCGAAGCCGCGGCGCTGGGCTGGGCCGAGGCGCTGACGTCCATGAGCGATCCCGCCGCGCGCGATGCGGCCTTCGCCGCCGCGCGGACGGTGTTTAGCGAGCAGGAACTGATGCTGCTGGCAGCCGCGATTGCGTCGATCAATGCCTGGAACCGCATTGCGGTCGGCCTGCATTTCGCGCCGCCGCCGGCCGCACCCGGGGGCCGGCCATGAACGGCGTCACCGTGGAGCGGATCGAGATTCGGGGCATCGATACGCCCGACGACGTGGCTGCGGCGTTTCCCTTGATGCGCCAGTTGCGCCCGCATCTGCGGGACGCGAACGAGCTGGTCACGCGCTGGCGGCAGCAGACCGGCGACGGCTACCGTCTGGTCGGCCTGTGGGACGACGGCCCGTTGGTAGCGCTGGCTGGCTATCGGTACGCGGAAAACCTCGTCTACGGGCCGTACTGTTATGTCGACGATCTGGTTACCGACGCCGCCGCGCGCAGCGGTGGGTACGGCCAGATGCTGATGGACTGGCTGAAGACGGAAGCGCACGCGCAGGGATGCGCGCGGCTGGTACTGGATACGCCGCTCGACAATGTGCTCGGCCACCGCTTCTACTACCGCAACGGCCTGCTGGCCCGGGCGCTACGGTTCAACTACGTGTTCGACTGAGTGAGTCGATCACTGCGCCGAACTCATGGGCCGACCATACGCCCCCAGACATGACCACATTGCTACACCTGAACGTCAGCCCGCGCGGCGAACGATCACATAGCCGCCGGGCTGGAACCGTCGTACGAGAACGGCTGGCCGCGCATCGCGGACCGCTGACCGTGATCGAACGCGATCTCGGTGCCGAGCCGCTGCCGCCCATCGACGCGGCGTTCACCGACGCGAATCTTGCCGTGGCGGCCGGCGGTGACGAGCAGGCCCCGGCGCTGATGCTCTCCGGGCGCCTGATTGCCGAACTCGAGTCTGCGGACATGGTGCTCATCACCACGCCGATCCACAACTTCACGGTGCCGGCCACGCTCAAGACGTGGATCGACCTCGTCGTGCGGCCGGGGCGGACTTTCCGAAGCACGCCGCAAGGCAAGCAGGGCCTGCTGCGAGATCGCCCGGTGCTGGCCGTGGTGGCCTGCGGCGGCGCGTTCCACGACGGGCCCGGCAGTCAGCAGGATTTCTTCACGCCATACCTGAAGTACGTGCTGGGGACGATCGGCCTGTCGCGCGTCGAGGTCCTGCGCATGGAAAACATGAATCGCGGCTCCGACCCGGTGGCGCGCAGCTTTGACCACCTACGCGCCTGGTGCGAAGCCGCCGTGCCCGTGATGCCGGACTGATGCCGGACTGATGCTGGACTGATGTGGACTGACGCCGCAGAGGCGGCCCACTCGGCCAATCAGTCGGGGACTGTCCCGTCTCCGACACCAAGCGGGCGCTGCATCAGCAGGGTGTCGATCCACTGGCCGTGCTTGAGACCGACCGCTTCCAGCCGCCCGACGGTACGGAATCCCAGTCGCTCGTGCACGGCCACGGAACCGGCGCCCTCGCCGGACGCGGTCAGTGCCACCACGGCCACCATCTGACGCCACGGCCCGGTCTCGCAGCGCGTGATCAGTTCGGCCAGCAGCGCGCGGCCCAGCCCTTCGCCGGTATGGCGATGGTCGATATAGATCGAATCCTCGATGGCGAAGCGGTAGGCGCTGCGAGCGCGATAACTCGACGCATAGGCATAGCCAAGGATCTCGCCATCGCGTTCGGCGACGATATATGGCAGACCCTTCTTGAGGACCTCGCCGAACCGGTGCCGCATCTCGTCGACGGTCGGCGCCACTTCCTCGAACGAGGCGCGGCCGTGTTGCACGTGGTGGGCGTAGATGGCGTGGATCGCCGGGACGTCGTCAGTGGTGGCTTCGCGCAGCCGGTAAGGCTTGCGCGCGGTGGTGGGGAGGGCGGACACGTTGGATTCCGAAGAAGATTCTGAGGGGTAAACCTGCCATGGCACGTCGTCGCTGGCCATGGTTCAGCGGTAGGCCGGGTCTCGCATGATGCGTGCCAGCCGGCATTCGTTGCCTGTCCGTTGCAGCGTGCCGTTGTATATAGTGCGGGTAGTTCAACACAGACTGCCGGAACAGGCCGAAGGAAGCCGTCATGATCACGATCTACCATAACCCCCGCTGCTCGAAGTCGCGCGAAACGCTCGCGCTGGTCGAATCGGCGGCGCAGCGCCTGGGCGAACCGGTGGAGATCGTGGAATACCTCAAGACACCGCCGTCGCTCGCCACGCTGCGCCAGCTCCACACGATGCTGGGCGTGCCGGTGCGCGCCATGATCCGCGATGGCGAAAGCGCCTACAAGGAACTGGATCTTGCCGATCCCGGCCTGACCGACGCCGAACTGCTGGCCGCCGTGGCCGACAACCCGATTCTGTTGCAACGACCGGTGGTGGTCCGCAACCGCCGCGCGGCGATCGGGCGTCCGCCGGAGAACGTGGCCCCGCTGCTGGGCTGAGCGCCAGTTTTCCGCCCCTGAAATAGAACCGGCCCCCACCAGAGGTGGAGGCCGGCCGGTCAGACAGGGACTGTGCTTCAGACGGGGCCGTTCAATTGACGCCCAGCCAGTGCATGACCTCCTGACCGAAAGAGATTCCTGCCAGGACGACCAGCAGCACGACAGCCGTGACCGCGCTCACGTAGATCGTCGCCTGGGCGACTTCCGCATCTTCCGTGACGGAATGGTAGTGCGTGACGATATCGGTATGCGCACCAGGACGGTGCGGCCAGTGCAATCGGCCGGAAAGATCCTTGAGATGAAGATCGGGATGGAATCGCATGGCCACACCTCCTCGGCGCACCGTCAGGGATCGCTGGCGGACACAGGCGCGCGAACGCTCACGCCACCTCACGCCACCAATTGCACGCTTCTACTATAGGTGACGTTTGCCATGCTATCGATGCGGCACGGATCAAACAGGTGTTGGTTGCCGCACCAAGGCGGTGCGCCTGTTTGGCCTCAAATGCACCGAAAGCGATCCAGCATTCACACTGCGGGTTTGGGATCGCCTTCCGATGTGTCCGCCGCCGGGGGCAGGGCAGCCAGGGCGGCTTCCCGCGCGCGCAGTTCGGTCAGCATGTTGCAGAACAGTGCCCCTTGCTCGAGCGCGTCGTCGAGCGCCACGTGCGTATGGGGCAGCGGATCGTGCCAATGGGCCGGAAAGGCCGCCTTGACCGCTTTACGGTAGGGCAGCCCGGTCAGCGCGAAGCCGACGGTCTTGATGTCGAGCGCGGCCCAGCCGAAGGGGGACCGGCCCACGAACCGCATCATGTACCAGAACACCCATGTGAAATCGAAGCCGGCCGGGAACGCGACGAAGACCGGCTTGCCGGGCAGGCTTTCGACCCATTCGACGTAACGCGGCATGGCGTCCTCGGGGCGTTGCAGGTCACGCCGGCATGCCGCCCAGGCTTCGGGCTGCGTCTTCCACCATTGCATCTGTACAGGATGACCGGCCGCACCGGGCAAGGTCTCGAGGTTCGCGGAGAACGTGCCCACGACAGTCTTGTCCGCCAGCATCGCCACCGATGCGAAGGACAGCATCGAATGTGGGCCCGGGATCGGGCCGTCGGCCTCCACGTCGGTACTGACGTAGATCTCGGGACGCGTGTCCGGCGCCTGTTTTTTCGCCATGGGTCAGGCCGCGTCGATCAGATGATCGGCCACGAATGGATTGTTGCGACGCTCCTCGCCGAACGTGGAGACCGGGCCGTGACCCGGCACGAACGTCACGTCGTCACCCAGCGGCCAGAGCCGGGTGCGGATCGAGCGGATCAGATCCGCGTGGTTGCCGCGCGGGAAGTCGGTGCGCCCGATCGAGCCGGCGAACAGCACATCGCCGACGATCGCGAGCTTGTTGGCACGCGAGAAAAACACAACGTGGCCCGGCGTATGGCCCGGGCAGTGATAGACCTCGAGCGTCTCGTTGCCGAACGTGACCGTGTCGCCGTTCTCGAGCCAGCGGTCCGGCTCGAACGCCTCGGGATGCCCAAAGCCGAATCGCCGCGTCTGCTCGGGCAGCTGCTCGATCCAGAAGCGTTCCTCCTGCTGCGGTCCCTCGATCGGAATGCCGAGCTGGCGCGATAACGTCGCGGCGCCGGCGCAGTGATCGACGTGCCCGTGCGTCAGAAAGATCTTCTCCAGCGTGACGCCTTGCTCTTTGACCGCCGAGAGGATGCGGTCGAGATCGCCACCGGGATCGCAAACGGCCGCGCGCTGCGTGGTCTCGTCGATCAGTAGTGAACAGTTTTGCTGGAAGGGCGTGACGGGGATCAGGAGGGCTTTCATTTGTGCTTGTTGCGGCATATTTTGAGGCCAAACGCCAGCCTCAGCAGGTGGGTCATTGTAGCCGCGTCATGCGTTCGTCATCGCTCGGGCATCGACTCCGATACGTGCGATGCCACACGGAAAGTGCAGCATAGGCCGTGCACGCTCCATCGGAAGCCCGCCCCGGGGTATCCGGCGCAATCCCTTGCCACGCCGTGGATTGCGGGGAATTGACATCAATTTAAGCACCTTTTGATTAAGTTTCGTAACAAAATCAAGGCACTAGCATCAATACGACTCTGTTAGACTGCGCGCCTATGTTTAGCCAGCCTGCACTCCGCCCGGAGTCCGTGCGCACGATAGCGCCCGGCTCCACACGCTTCCTTCGTCAATGCGCGATCATCGTATCGGCGTTGGTGATGGCCGCGTGCGCGACGCCGCCGGGCGGCGACACCGAGAACGCATCGACGCAAGGCGCGATCCCGACCAAGTCCGCACGGTCGAAGTCCGGCACGAACGCGCCGGCGACGGCCAAGTCCGACGATCGCGGTAGCTGGAACCTGTTCGGCCTCGATGAAGGCGCGCCGGCGCAATCGTCGATCGACGGCCTGCGCGCGGACATGGGTACGTTCGAGCAGCGTGGCACGGCGTCCTGGTACGGCAAGGGCTTTCACGGCCGCAAGACCGCCAATGGGGAACGCTTCGACATGCGCGCCATGACGGCGGCTCACCCGACCCTGCCGCTAGACAGCTGGGTGCTGGTGCGCAATCTCAGCAACAACAAGGTGGCCGTGGTACGGATCAACGACCGTGGCCCCTATCATGGCAACCGGATCCTCGACCTGTCGTACGCGGCAGCCAAGCGCCTGAGCTTCGTCAATAGTGGTTCGACCAAGGTGGAAATCCGCCGGCTGTCCCGCACCGAAGTGGCGGCCCTGGGCCCCGAGATCGAGGCGGGTGGCACCGAGGCCGGCGACGGCAGCGGCGCCGACGAGATGCCGGATACCGCCAATGCGCTGGTGCCGGCGAAGTCGAAGGCCAAGAAGTCCACGGTCAAGCGCAAGCGCCCCTGATTCGCGATGCAGGCCGGCCGGATCGATCCTCTCGCTCCCCGCTCAACCGCCCGCCTGCAGCCCCTCTCCCAATTCAGATTTTTCTCACTCAGCACGCTGCGCGAGCGCGAGCTGGTAGAGCGCATCCGTCTTCGCGCCGGTGATCGCGGCCGCCAGCTTGGCGGCACGCTTGGCTGGCAGCTCGGCCAGCAGCAGCTTCAGCACGCGCACGGCTTCGGCATCGGGCGCATCTTCATCACCCGCTTCCGCCCGACGCACACCTTCCACTACCAGCACGAACTCGCCCTTGCCGCGCGCAGCTTCACTCGCAAGCCAGCCCGGGGCTTCCGCCACGGTCACGACGGGCGTCTCCTCGAACAGCTTGGTCAGTTCGCGCCCGATCAGCAGGCGGCGCGTGCCGGGCAGGGCGGCCGCCAGCGCGGCCAGCGTATCGGCAATGCGGTGCGGTGCTTCGTAGAGGACCCAGGCGTGGTCAAGCGCAGCCAGCCGGGCAATCTCGTCCGCGCGGGCCTTGGGCTTGCCGGGCAGGAATCCGACGAACGTGAAACGGCCTTCGCCGGCCTCGAGCATGTCGCCCGCCACGGACAACGCTGTGACCGCGGCGCTCGGTCCCGGCAACGGCACCACGCCGAGTCCGGCCGCGCGCACGGCTTCGACCAGCCGAGCGCCCGGGTCAGAAATACCCGGCGTGCCGGCATCGGACACATAGGCGATCCGTTCCCCGGCCCGCAGGCGTTCCACGATACGGACGGCGGCCTCGCGCTCGTTGTGCTCGTGCACGGCGACCAGCGGCCGCTGCAGCCCCACGCGGGACAGCAGTTGCCCGGTGTTGCGCGTGTCTTCACAGGCGATTGCGTCGGCCAGGCCGAGCACGTGCAGCGCGCGCAGGGACAGATCGGCGACGTTGCCGATCGGCGTGGCCACCACGTACAGCGTACCCGGTGGGTAGGTCTGGCCGCTTGCCAGCAGGGTCCAGTCACTCATGCTTGGAGAACTTCCGTTGATTCGCTCATTCAAAACCACCACGCCATCCGCCTTGCCGGCCTTGCCGGCATCGTCCACGACGCGGCAAGGCGCGCTGGCCGAGGATCGCGCGCTTGCCTACCTGCAGCGGCAGGGTCTGGTGGCCGTCGAACGCAATTATCGCTGCAAAGGCGGCGAGATCGACCTGATCATGCGCGCCGCTGACGATACGCTGGTTTTCGTCGAGGTGCGCAAGCGCGGCGGACGCGGGTTTGGCGGCGCGGCGGCAAGCATCACGCTGACCAAGCAGCGGCGCGTGCTGCGCGCGGCCAGTCATTACCTTGCCACGCTGGACCGGCTGCCGCCATGCCGGGTGGACGTGGTGGCGCTGGACCCGGGCCGGCTCGAATGGCTGCGGAACGCGTTCGATCTCGGGGCGCTGGATTCCGAGGGCGGCGGCGAGGGGCGTGCGTCATAATGCGCGGGATTGTGCAGAAGTCATCAAGCCATGAGTATTGAAAGTATCGAGCAGCAATTCCTGGACAGTGCCGAGACCAAGCGGATGGCCGCCACACTGATGGCGCCTCACATTGACGCCGCCGTGGAGCGGATGGTCGCGGCCCTGACCAGTGGCAACAAGATCCTGGCCTGCGGCAACGGGGGCTCGGCTGCGGACGCCCAGCATTTCGCGGCCGAACTGGTCGGACGGTTCGAGCGCGAGCGCCCGGGCCTGGCAGCCATCGCCCTGACCACGGACAGTTCGATCCTGACGGCGATCGGCAATGACTACGATTTTTCGGTGGTGTTCTCCAAGCAGGTGGAAGCCCTGGGCCAGCCCGGGGACATCCTGCTGGCGCTCTCCACTTCGGGTAATTCCGCCAACGTGATCGCGGCCATCCACGCCGCGCACCAGCGCGACATGAGCGTGGTGGCGCTGACCGGCAAGGGTGGCGGCAAGATCGCCACGGTGCTGGACGAATTCGACATTGACCTGTGCGTGCCGAGCGATCGGACCGCGCGGATCCAGGAAGTGCATCTGCTGACACTGCATTGCCTCTGCGACGGTATCGACGAGGCACTGCTGGGTGAAGCATAAGGACCACGCCAGTGGACGCCCGCGAGTTATCCCGGGTTATTCACAGGCCTGCCCACAACGTATCCACAGGTTTTGCGGCGTCATCCACAGTGATATCCACAGCCGCGCAACCGCCCTGCAAACCGCTGCAATCTGATTTCCTGCAAAGGACCGCATGACGAACGTGACCAAGACCAACCAGAAGAAGACTTCCCCGGCCCGTATCGCACGCACGGCCGTCACCGTGGCCGCACTGATCGTGTCTGCCACGCAGCTCGCCGGCTGCTTCCCCGTGCTGGCCGGCGCGGTCGGTACCGGCGTGGTGATGGCCACCGACCGTCGGCCCACGGGCACGCAAACGATCGACCGTGGCCTGCAGATGGAAATCGACAGCACGCTGAGCTCGCGCTTCAGCGGCGACAAGGCCCGCGTGGAGGCGGCGGTGTTCAACCGCAAGGTGCTGCTGGTGGGCGAAGTCAGCAATGCCGACGTCAAGCAGCAGGTCGAACAGTACGTGCGCGGCCTGCAGAACACGCGTGACGTAGTGAACGAACTCCAGGTCACGGCCTCGCCGGGCTTCATGACGCGCAGCAATGACGCGTACCTGACCAGCAAGGTCAAGACGCTGTTGGTGACCGCCGAGGGCGTGCCCGCCAATTCGATCAAGGTCACGACGGACAAGGGCGTGGTCTATCTGCTGGGCATCGTGACCAATGCCGAAGGCGACAAGGCCACGGACGTGGCCCGCAACTCCAGCGGCGTGCAGAAGGTGGTCAAGGCGTTCGACTACATCAGCGAATCCGAACGCGCCCGTCTGGATGCATTGGGCAGTTCGCAGAACGGCAACACCGGCAGCGAAGCGGTAGGTACGCCGGCGCCGGTCCAGTCGGTGCCGGGTAGCGCACCCAACGCGCCCGTGAACTCCGACGCGCCCGCGTCGATGGGCACCTCCGGTGGCGCGACCACGAGCCCCGTGGCCGCGCCGGTC